>JAJBUH010000212.1 GCA_020860445.1 Bacteroidales bacterium
GGTTAACAGACAAGAGCCGTGCTACGCACTAACCATCCGGATATCAAAAGTCACAATCATTATTTAATTTTAAAATTGTTTTGTTCTTATGAGTTCAACACTACAAAGTTACGGATTTTTTCCTATATTGATGTTAGGTTGAGAAAAAATCCTTATCTTTGTGGTGTTGTTTTTTAGTAAAGCATAATTAGAGATGACACTCAATGAAATGCAATTTGTGACCTACTGCGTAGGATGCGTAGCTGAGGGTCTGAAGATCGATGAGCCCAAGGCCTTTAAACTCCTCTACCACTCGCGGCTATTGGAGGAATACATTGTGCCCTGTTTCAATGTCCTCCACTCCTTTGGTCGTGAATACCTAACCGAAGATTTAATCGAACAATTGAAAAAAAGAGGAGCAATATGTTGACAGTATACCATACATCACCAGATATAGTCGATAGCCCGGATGTGTATCATTCCAGGACGGCTCTTGACTTTGGTCCCGGTTTTTATGTGACTCCACTGCGCCCCCAAGCATTGGAGTATGGCAAAAGATTCTGGAAGAGTGGGAAATGCCCCTACTTGAATCAATATCGATTGGATGAGGATTATAAGAAATCGTATCGTGTAAAGGTTTTTGATAATTACGATGAGGAATGGCTTGACTATGTAGTATCCTGTCGTAGGCTCCAGGAGCGAGAAATGTTTGATGTGGTGATAGGCGGCATTGCCAATGACCGCGTGTTTAACACCATAAACCTGTATCTCGATGGACTGATTGACAAGAGAGAGACTTTGTCACGGTTGATATACGAGCAACCCAATATCCAGATTTGCATTACAAATCAGGAAGTGATTGACAAGTATTTAAAATTTATAAAATCGATGCCAATATAATGGAAGCGAATATACATTTGATGCGTATGATGTACGCAAGGGTAATCTTGGAATTTGCCAAGATGATGAATATGGACCCCATCAAGGCGGCAGCCTTGTTTTACGCCTCCAATTTGTATCAATTGGTCAGCGAGGGGGTCGCCGACCTCCATTGCCGTTCTGAATATTACCTCGCCGAAGAGCTCAAACTCGAACTCCAGCATCATCGCCCCGAGATTTAAGATCTGATTCTATATCCCTCTATAATTCTCATGCAGTAAGGGGGGATTTTTCATTTTTCACTTTTCATTTTTCGTTTTTAGGAGGAACGTCCAAGTCGGCGGGAAGGCGGTAGGAGGCAATGGCGGCGAGGAGGGTGAGGGCAGCGAGGACCACGAAGCAGATGGCTGAGGCGTGGAGCACCTTGCCGATGCCGCAGAGGGGCGAGACGATGCCTCCGGCGATGTAACCGCCAAGGCCCAACAGGGCCGAGGCTCCGCCAGCGTAGAGGCGTCCTTCGTTCATCGCCAGGGTATTGGATGTGGTGAAAATCATGCCCATCGCAAAGGTCATCGGCAGTGCCAAAGCCTCAAAGAGCCAGAAACTGTGCACGTGCCACATTGCCCACGCCTCAGCGCAGGTGGCAATGAGCAGCATGATGGCCCCGAAAAGGGCCGCACGCTTCATCGGCTTGAATTTCAACGCCACTATCGACCCAACAGCCACCAGCACCGCATTGCCGCCGTAGACGAGGCCAAAAGTGGATTCTGAGAAGCCGTAGGTGTCTTGCAACACAAAGGGTCCGGCCGACAGGTAGGCGAAGAGCAACCCCAAGCACGTCGACTTGAGCGCCACATGGATCATATACGGCCGATTGCGCAACAGCTTGAGATAGTTGGCAAACGAGGCCCAGACCCGTTTGCCTTGACGGCTCTCTTTGGGCAGCGATTCCTTGAGTTTTGGCAAAAAGCAGAGGATGATTCCGGCAATGATGGCGAGGGTTACAAATACCCCTCTCCAGCCCCAAGCATCGGCAACAAAACCGCCCACCACTGGCGCCAACGCTGGCGCCACGCCGCTGATGGCTCCCATCACGGCCATCAGTTTGGCGAGGGTGCGCCCTTGCGTGACATCGGCTGGAATGGCGCGTCCTAAGAATACGCCTCCGGCTCCGCCCAGGCCCTGGATGAGGCGGCAGATTAGGAAGAATGTCATGGTCTTGGAGAGCAGGCACACCAGCGAACCCACGATGAACAGCAGCACCGTGGCCACCAGCACGGCCTTGCGGCCGTAGACATAGCTGACCGGGCCGAGGATAACCTCGCCCACGCCCAGGCCGATCATGCCCATCGTCAGGCCCGCTTGCGCCGTCGAGACTGAGCAGCCAAACTGCTTGACGAGCTCGGGCAGGGTGGGGAGGTACATGTCGTTGACAAACGAGCCAAACGCGCTCAGACACGCCATATACACAGCCAGAAAAGCCAGATATCCATGCAACCCTCCGGGCTTTCCCGCCGAGGCCGAGGGAGATGTATTGTTGGAAGTCATACTTGATTTTTGGTAGCCTTTAATTTATAATAAATGTCGTGAATTGTCACAAAGTTCTATACCAGTATCAAAAATAATTCATAACTTTGCGGTTACAAACCCTATAATTGAGCCTAATGGACAATCCAGACAAGAGACATGCGCCATGGTGGATGACGGTGCTGATACTGGTGCTGATGTCGCCAGTGTTGGCGTTTCCGTCGATGATAAGCAGCGCCGGCACGCCGGTACCCGATGCGCTGCTGTGGCTGTATCCGGCATACGTGCTTGCCTCGGGCATCTGCGCCTGGATGTGCTTTCCGCAGCGCCCGGCCATCACATGGATAATCCTGGCTCTGCTGCTCCTATCCAACGCTGGTATGCTCTGGCTTTTGACTTTTGACTTTTGACTTTTGACTTTTGCCTCATTATGAGCTTTGCTGGAATCATATTTGGCTTGTTGGTGTGGTTTTCGCTGCCGCCCATATACAAGCACACGCTCAACCGGCGCGGTTACGCCTGGCTGAGCGTGGGATGTCGCCTGATCGGCATCTGCATCATCGTCGTGAGTGTGCTGGTGGAAATCTTTTGAGCAGAAACGATGGCGCAAACGTCATCGACAGCTCAAAGGCGAAATTAGTCTTGCCGGCAAAGTGCGACTTCTCGCCCGTCAGGATATTCACGGCATCGCTGCCAAGCCCTTGGTACAGGTCGACCTTGCCGCCGAGCCAGAAGCCTCGCACCATCTCCTTGCGATAGTCAAAGCCCAGGTAGATGCTCGATGGGTTGCGCAGCGCTTGGTCGGGATGGCGCTCCGAGGCGGAACCCCACAGATAATAACCAAGGATTGTATTATACTTTTTTGCTCCGAAATAGCCAACCTTGATGTCGGCATATTTGAGTTCCAGCGCGGCTTGGGCGTACATGCCCCAGCCTTTTTTGTAATGCCATGTCTGGCCCGCTTGCTGCCAGCTGTACAGGCCGTCGGCCTCGATGGTCACAGCCCGCACGTGTTTGCGGTCGATGCGGAATCGCGCCCCGAGGCCGGCTGCAGCGTTGACAAAGGTTTGCACCGAGTTGTCGGTGATGGTGTCAATTTCGCCGCCGCGATGCTCAACCAGGGCCTGGAGGGGCGAGTAAAAATGTACAGGCGCATCGGCTGAGTTGTACTTAAATCGCGTGGATAGACCCACGAAGAAATTCTCCTGGTATGGCGAATTGTGGTAAATAAATGTCTTCCAGTCGAGCCACAGATCCCACTCAAACCAGCGATTATTATACAGCACCTGCGCGCCGACCTCGGGGTCGGCGGTGAGGAGCAACTCAGGCGAGTAGATCTGTTGCAACAGTCCGTGGCCGTCGCGCTGCAGCACATCGCCGAGCACCACGGTGATGCCCTGAGGCGTTGACATCTCAAGGCGCAGGAAGGGCTGCACGTGCACGCCCTTGGTGGTGTTGGTCTCCGAGTATTCGGGTATGCCGATGTAGGAATGGTTGGGGTAGCGGTCCGAGCCCCAGTAGTGCATCATCCACACTCCGGCCTGGAGCGACACCCACGGCGCCGGGCGATAGATGAGGTCGGTGTGGAGCCGAAATCCCGGCAGGGAGTAGCCGCGCATCTGCGGCGCGTCAAACTCGCAGTCCCTAAAAAACAGAGTCCCATCCACATCCAGGCTCAGCGTGCTCTCCTCACCGCGGGGCTGCGCCCCCGCCAACACTGAGGCCACTGACGCTATAACACCTATAAAAATTCTTTTGAAAATCATAATATATTTTGGAAATTTATTTCATGTCAGGAACCACAGATTTACACAGATTCACACAGATTAGGTGCCCATTAAAAAATCTGTGGAAATCTGTGTTAATCTGTGGTTTCTTTACCATATAATTTATTTTTGGTTTGTCATATTAATTTAGGGTTTGTAAGAGGTAGGGGAATTTATCTATAGAATCCGTGAGGGAATAGGTGAGGCCGACATCGGGGTTGCCGTTGAGGTAGGCGGCGAGCTGCTCGGGCTGGAGCAGCGGGTGCTGCCCGCAGGCAGCGGTCTCGATGGGGTCGGGGTCCAGCCCCGACTGCACGATGGCGCAGCCCTTGGCTGCCTCGTCGGCCAGCTCGTAATTCTCGCCAGTCCACATCACACGCTCAGGGTGGTTGATGGCGCGCGAGCGGTGCACCGCCGGCATCACGCTCTGCGCCTTGGCGGTGCCGCACACCATCAGCTCGCAGTCGCGCTCGGGCAGGTCGATCTGCTCTATGGCGCGGATCAGCCGCTGGGTGTTGCCGTCGATGGGCCCGATCCATACGATGCGCGGCACCGCGCCGGGCTGGGGTAGGGTAGGGGAGAAATCCGGGTCAACCAGCCCGATGACCTCGGCGCGGTTCAGGTCCTGCGGATATGCCTGGCGCTGGCGCTCGCTGGGAAATACCCAGGCGTCTACGCCTCGGCGTATGTCTTCGGCCAAGCCGGTGGGCACTGGCTCGTTGGGGCGTGGAGCGCAGATGATGCGAAATTTCGACTTGGCGAGCTTGCGAGCCGAGACGGCCGCCATGGCATCGGGGATGGTGGTGACGAGCACCGCCTGAGCGGCGGTGCGGTCGATGGCCTTGGCAAGGCGCATCGAGGTGAAGGCGCTGAGCGCTGCGCGCTCGAGAGGCTCGACCCTCACGCCTCGCTCGTCGAGCAGCCTCGCCAGCGAGGCCCTCGGCCCCTCGCCTTTTTTATGCACAAAAATTATTTTCATCGTTAACGATTTTTAGGTGGCTTAGGATTCCTAAGATTCCTAAGCTGTTGGGTAGGGCTTAGGATTCCTAGGATTCATAGGATGCCTAAGCCATTAGCCCTGTGCAAAATTACGTAATTTTTTCTGAATCAGAAACCTAAATTTCCCATCAACCCTCCACCAATTTTTAAATTTCAAAATCTCATCGCCTTTAAATATCACATAAGTATTTGATTGTTAATTATTTATTCAATAAAATATTGTCTTTACTAAATTCTTAATCTGTGAAAAATTTAATCTTTGGGATAAAACCAATGCCATATTTCCCCCTGGTCACCTCGGAGAGGCGGTATTTGGTTGACCCCAGTCAATTGAGCGAAGCGAAATTGGCTGGGGTATACGAGTGTCTATCCCCCTGGTCGCCTCGGAGAGGCGGTATTTGGTTAACCCCAGTCAATTGAGCGAAGCGAAATTGGCTGGGGCTATTCGCCTCGGAGAGGCGGTACTGATTCTGCTTCGATGTACCGCCTCTCCGAGGCGAATAGCAAAGGAGGGTAGAACCCATTGAATACCTCAGTCAGCGTCGCTACGCTCCGCTGACTGGGGTTAACCAAATACCGCCTCTCCGAGGCGACCAGGCTGTGTCTTGTCACAGAGGCCATCCAGATGGTCTGTGAAATCTGTCTGCACCTCTGGTGTTCTATGAAATATAAATGTGGCCATCTAAGGAATCTGTGTACATCTGTGTAATCTGTGGTTAAAATCCATATTTAACTATAAATTGACCCTTTACTGACTTACTTCGTTGAAAAAATTAAAATTCCTTTGTGGGATTGGAGAGAAATTCGTAACTTTGTGAGTAACTATATGAGAATATGAGCGAGAAAATTCTTTGGGAGACCCAGGGAGCGACTATGCCCGCCCTTGACTTCCCACGCTTGGAGAAATGGATCGAGGAGGTGGCCCGCGACCATGGGCGCATCCTCGGCCCCTTGGCTTATATCTTTTGCGACGATGCCCGCATCCTCGAGGTCAACCTCCAATTTCTCCAGCACGACTATTACACCGACATCATCACCTTTGACTACAGCCGTGGCCGTCTGGTGAGCGGCGACATGTTCATTTCGCTTGACACTGTCGCCACCAATGCCGAGATGGTCGGCGCCGACTATGACACTGAGTTGCGCCGCGTGATCATCCACGGGGTGCTGCATCTGTGCGGAATCAACGACAAGGGCCCCGGCGAACGCGAGGTGATGGAGGCTCACGAAGACAAAGCGCTTAAGCAGTATGAGATTTGACTTTGACGTGATAGTGGTAGGCGCCGGCCATGCCGGTTGCGAGGCAGCGTGTGCCGCCGCCAAGATTGGTGCGCGCATTCTGCTCATCACTATGGATATGGACAAGTGCGCCCAGATGAGCTGCAATCCGGCCGTTGGCGGCATCGCCAAGGGCCAGATCGTGCGCGAGATCGATGCCCTCGGCGGCGAGATGGGAATCATCACCGATAGGACTGCCATACAGTTCCGCATGCTCAACCGCTCAAAGGGTCCGGCTATGTGGAGCCCTCGCGCCCAGAGCGACCGCAACCGATTCAGCGCCCTGTGGCGCCACACCCTCGAGCACCAGCCGGGGCTGTCGATGTGGCAGGACACCGTATCGCAACTCATCATCGAGGATGGCGAGTTGCGTGGGGTGGAGACCACCCAAGGGGCGCGATTCTATGCTAAGAATATTGTTCTGACCAATGGCACATTCCTCAACGGCCTGATGCATATCGGGCGCCAGCAGATACCCGGTGGACGCATCTCCGAGCCGGCCAGCTACGGCCTGACCGAGCAGCTGCGCTCTCTGGGCTTCGCCACCGACCGCATGAAGACTGGAACGCCGGTGCGCATCGACGGCCGCACAATCCGTTTTGACCTCACTGCCGTGCAAGAGGGCGACGAGGATTTCCACAAGTTCTCGTACCTGCCCACGGTAGAGCGCGAACTGCCTCAGCGCCCCTGCTACATCACCTATACCAACACTGAGACCCACGATGTGCTGCGCTCGGGGCTCGCCGATTCGCCGCTCTACAATGGACAAATCCAGAGCATCGGTCCGCGCTATTGCCCGAGCATCGAGACCAAGATTGTGACCTTTGCCGACAAGGAGAGCCACCAGCTGTTTATCGAACCCGAAGGGGTCGACAGCGTGGAGTACTACCTCAACGGCTTCTCATCGTCGCTGCCGATGCAGGTGCAGTTCGACGCTCTGCGCACCATCCCGGCCTTGGCCGAGGCGCAGATGTACCGTCCCGGCTACGCCATCGAGTATGACTTTTTCGACCCCACTCAGTTGCTCCACACCCTCGAGACCAAGCTGGTGCCGGGCCTGTTCTTCGCTGGCCAGATCAACGGCACCACGGGGTATGAGGAGGCGGCCGGTCAAGGCCTCGTAGCGGGTGCCAACGCAGCGCTGCGTGCCCTGGGACGCGAGCAGTTGACCCTTGCTCGGGATGAATCCTACATCGGCGTGCTGATCGACGACCTTGTAACCAAGGGTGTCGACGAACCGTATCGCATGTTCACCTCGCGCGCCGAGTACCGCATCTTGCTGCGGCAGGACGATGCCGACATGCGCCTCACGCCCATCGGCCACCGCATAGGTCTCGCCACCGACGAGCGCCTCAGGCTGATGGAGGAAAAACGGGACTGGCGCGACCGCCTGATTGACTTCGCCGGACAGTTCACCGTGCGCTGCACCCCGGAGATCAATACTTGGCTCGAAGAGCGCGGCAGCACTCCGCTGCGCCAGGGCGTCAAGCTGGTCGACCTGCTGTCGAGGCCCGGAATCGGTTTTGCCGAGGCTGCCGAGGCCGTGCCGCAGCTGGCGGCGCTCATCGCCGAGGTGCCGCAGGATAGGCGAGCCGAGATTGTCGAGGCAGCTGAGATACTGATCAAATACAAGGGATACATCGACCGCGAACGCGCCGTGGCCGACAAGCTGCACCGCCTCGAGGCCATATCGATCAAGGGGCGATTCGACTACCTGGCCATACAGGCCATATCCACCGAGGCGCGGCAGAAGCTGCACCGCCTGCAGCCCGAAACAATAGCGCAGGCCTCGCGAATCCCCGGGGTCTCGCCCAGCGACATCAACATCCTCCTGCTCATGCTCGGCCGCTAACCCTTGTTCCACGTGAAACAATTCCGTATCCCCACGCCGCCTAATTAGCAATAAATGCGATTATTAACTCAAACTCATACAAGAATTAAATTTAACCACGGAGGTCACGGAGTACACGGAGCTTTCTCTTTCTGTGCTCTGTTTGCGCTCTGGATTCGGTCACTGAGGCCGCAGTGCGGCATCAGAGGTCACGGAGGCTTCGCGAGAATGGGAACTGGCACAAGCGTATCCACACTTCGTGACCTCTGTTGCGGCTACGCCGCCTCAGTGGCCGATTCAAGAACGCAAGAGCAAGTGATAGAGAAAATCTCCGTGCTCTCCGTGTCCTCCGTGGTTAAATATAATAGTCTGATTCCCATTAGTCTCTCCTTTGTTAGGCCGATTAGACTTTCCTCAAACACGTAATAACTCATAACTCACAACTCAAAATTAAATATATGGACTACATCAAGAAGCACATCCGGGCCGTGCCCGACTTCCCAACGCCCGGAATCATGTTCTACGACCTCACAACGGTCTTCAAGGACCCCCGCGCCCTCCACATCATCGGCTGGGACCTCAGCCAAATCTACCGCGACAAGGGTGTCACCAAGGTCGTCGGCGTAGAGAGCCGAGGATTCATCGGCGGCTCGATCCTCGCATTCGAACTCGGAGCCGGCTTCGTTCCGGCCCGCAAGCCGGGCAAACTCCCCGCCGACGTAATCCGCGCTGAGTTCGCCAAGGAATACGGCAAGGACATCATCGAGATACACCGCGACGCCATCACCCCCGACGACGTGGTGGTAATCCACGACGACGTGCTCGCCACCGGCGGAACCATGGCCGCTTGCTACGACCTGGTCAAGAGCATGCATCCCAAGAAAATCTACGTCAACTTCATCATCGAACTCACCTCCCTCAACGGCCGCGCCCACCTGCCCGCCGATGCAGACGTAACTTCATTAATCCAATATTAACCCTTAGCGGTAGATAATCTAAGAAACCACAGATTCTCACTGATTTTCACAGATTCTGTAATGTCATAATCTGTGAAAATCTGTGGAAATCTGTGGTTCTTATTCATGAATATTTCTATGGAATCTTATTTCCACTATAAATCTTGGTAATTATGGCCAGATTTGAGAAGTCACCCGAACTGAAGGCCAAGATTTCGGTCTTGCCCGACACGCCGGGCGTCTACACCTACTACGACAAAGACGGCAATGTCATATACATCGGCAAAGCCGTCAACCTTAAGCGCAGGGTGTCGAGCTACTTCACCAAGCAGCACGATTCCCTGCGTACCAATCTGCTGGTGCGTGCCATCGCCGACCTCAGCTACATCGTAGTGCCCACCGAGCAAGACGCCCTCAACCTCGAGAACTCGATGATCAAGGAGTATAAGCCGCGCTACAACGTGCTGCTCAAGGACGACAAGTCGTACCCCTGGATCGCCGTCACCAACGAGCCTTACCCGCGAGTGTTTCTCACTCGCCATCGCGTCAAGGACGGTTCGCGCTACTACGGCCCGTACACCAACACGGGCGTGGCCCGAGTTGTGCTCGACCTGATACGCGAGCTGTACCCGGTGCGCACATGCCGCCATCCCATCACCCAGGACTTCATCCAGAAGGGCAAGGGGCGCCTGTGCCTGCAGTACCATATCAAGAAATGCAAGGGCTGCTGCGTGGGCAAGATATCCGAGGCTGAATACGGCGGCTACATCGACAAGATCAAGCAGATACTGCGCGGCGAGACGCAAGAACTGATGCGCTACCTGCGCGATGAGATGGCGCAGCTCGCCTCAGAGCTGCGCTTCGAGGAGGCGCAGGAGCAAAAAGAGCGCTACAAGCTGCTCGAGAATTACCAGTCGAAGAGCGTGATCGTGAGCCAGACAATCGATGAGATTGACGTATTCGGGCTCGAAGATGATGACCGCGACGTATATGTCAACTACATGCACGTGCGCCACGGCGCAGTGGTGCGCAGCGTGACGCTGCGCTACAAGCGGCGCCTCGAGGAGACGCAAGCCGAGATTATCTCTTACGCGATGCAAGAGATCAAGGAGACCATGGGCGATGTCGAATACGACGAGGTAATAGTGCCGGTGGTGCCTGAGGAGGGCTGGGCCGGAGTGTCGTTCATAGTTCCGCAGCGCGGTGACAAGGCCAAGCTGCTTGAGGTGTCGCAACGCAATGCGCGCCAGCGCAAAATTGACGACCTGAAGCAGATGGAGAAGCTCGACCCCGAGCAGCACACCGAGCGGCTGATGGAGAGGATGAAGGCTGACTTCCGCCTTTCCGAGCAGCCGCGCCACATCGAGTGCTTCGATAATTCAAACATCCAAGGCACCAATCCCGTGGCATCGTGCGTAGTGTTCCGCGACGGCAAGCCGTCTAAAAAAGACTACCGCAATTTCAATATCAAGACTGTCGAGGGTCCTGACGATTTCGCCAGCATGAAGGAGGTGTTGACGCGCCGCTACACCCGCATGCTCGCTGAGGCTCCCGACGACCTGCCGCAGCTGATAGTGGTCGACGGCGGCAAGGGACAGCTCAGCGCCGCTGTCGAGGCCCTCGACGAGATCGGACTGCGCGGCACCATCGCCGTGGTGGGCATCGCCAAGAGGCTCGAGGAGATTTATTTCCCCGGCGACAGCATACCGCTCTACATCGACAAGCAGAGCGAGACGCTGCGCGTGGTGCAGCACTTGCGCGACGAGGCGCACCGATTCGGCATCATCCACCACCGCAACCGCCGCAGCAAGGGGCAGGTGGTGAGCGAACTCGACGGCATTAAGGGCATAGGCGAAAAGACGGCCACAGCGCTGATACGTCACTTCAAGAGCGTGAAGCGTATCCGCGATGCGGCCGAATCAGAAATCGCCGAGCTCATCGGCCCGGCCAAAGCCAAGCTGCTCAAAGCAGCGTTAGCAAATGAAAAATGAAGAATGAAAAATGAAGAATACCATCCGGATGGCCATTCTTCATTTTTCATTTTTCATTTTTCATTTTACATTTTACATTGCCTGTGCTGTCTCGATGCCCTCCAATGTCACGGTGAAATCGAGGGCGGCATTGCCGGGGATGGGGCCGGCGCCATGGGTGCCATAGCCCTGGTCGGCCGGTATGATCAGGCGGTAAGTGCCCCCGGGATGCATGTGCTCCAGACCCTCAGTGAAGCCGGGTATCAGGCCGCTCACCGGGAACTCTACGGCCTGGCCGTAGGTGTCGTCAAAGACCGTACCGTCCGACAGGCGTCCCGAATACGACACCAGCACGGTGTCGTCGGCTGTCGGCATTGGGCCCTCGCCCTCAGTCTCGACAATCAGCACCACGCCCGAGGGGAAGGTCACGGCTCCCTCTTGCGCCGCCATCTTGGCGATAAATTCCTTCTGCGAAGCCACGCTCACGGTGTCAGCCTTCATGCGGGCTGCCTGAGCCTCGTAGAATAGGCGCGACATGTACTCGTTGGCCTGGTCGGGCGTCATGCCCGTATCCTCGCCCTTGAGCACCTGGGTGAAGGTTGCGGCAAACACGTCATAGTTGATTGGGATGCCGATGTGGTTGAGGCGGTCGACATTCTCCTTGACCATCGAGCCAAGGGCGGTGGCTGCTGCCACGCTTGCGCTATCCGAGCTCTCCTGAGCTTTCAGATTAAAAATGGCGCTGCCGCAGAGCAACGCCATGAGTATGAGTTTCGTTCTCATGCTTTCCAAGTTTTGGGTGTGTGTAATTCTAATATTTCAAAGATAAAGTCTACTTAACAAATCATCCTCTGATTAATTTGAGGAAGGGTGAACCACAGATTTACACAGATTTTCACAGATTCCTTCGGTGCGACTGCGCCCTTGAAATATTAAGATTCCCGGAAATTAATCTGTGAGAATCAGTGTAAATCTGTGGTTTTCTTTCAAAAAGAGAATTTCAAATCCTCGTTATTTGCCGATGACTTTGAGGAGCTCGACGTCGAAGATCAGTGTCTGGTTGGGGCCGATGATGCCGCCAGCGCCTTGCGGGCCGTAAGCCAGAGCCGAGGGGATGAAGAGGCGCCACTTCGAACCAGCCTTCATCAGCTGCAGGGCCTCAACCCAGCCGGGTATCACTTGGGTTACGCCGAATGTTGCGGGCTGTCCGCGGTCGATGCTCGAGTCGAATACTGTGCCATCGATCAGCTTGCCGGTGTAGTGCACCTCTACTTGGTCCTCGGCTGCGGGCTGCGGGCCGTCGCCCTCGCGCAGCACCTCGTACTGGAGGCCCGAGGGGGTTGTCTGCACCTCTACGCGCTTGCCGTTTTCGAGCAGGAACTCCTGGCCGGCCTTCTCGTTGACCTTGGCCATCTCCTTGGCGGCCTCTTCCTGCTTGGCCTGGAGCTCGGTGAAGAAATCCTGGATCACCTTCTTGGCCTCGTCGTAGCTCATCTTGGGCTGCGAGCCATAGAATACGGCGGCTACGCCGTCGGCGAAATCCTCGACGTTGATCTCCTGGATGCCGGAGTTGCGGAAATTGTTGCCCATGCTGAGACCGAGGGCATAGCTGAGTTTGTCTAATTCTTTTTCTGCCATGGTGGGTAGTTATGAGTTTTTAGTTTTTAGTTATGAGTTATGAGTGGGTTGCGGAGCCGTTTGGTTGCGGCGGGCGCCCCTTCCCAGTCGTAGCGTTAGCCTGCTCGATAATCACGATAATCACGATTGTCACAATTGCCAAGATAATCACGAGCGGCCTCGATAATCATGATGGCCTAGTGGCCGATCGTGGCTGCTCGTGGCTATCGAGGCCGAGCGACCATCGGGATAATCGGCAGCGCCCCTCATTTAGATTAACAAGAGCGGCGCTAAAAATGTTGTGCCTGGGTCAGAGCGAATTGATCGCGTATGTAATCGCCGAGTAGAAAATCACATACACCAGCAGCAGGGCCGCGCAGGCGATGATGCACGTGATGGCGATGTCGCGCCAGATGCCTCGGCGCACCAGCGCCGCTCCGGCGATAGCCACGCACAGGCCGGCTACGCCGGTCCAGAAACTCACATGCTCATCCCAGATCATCGTGAGCCAAGCCACGATGGTCAGCGCCGCGCTCAGCAGCACGAGCAGTATCCAGCCCCCGCTCTTGCGCTGCGCGGGTTGGCTGTCTTGGGGCTCTTTAGGGTCGCCGTCGGCCGCCATTGGGTCGGGCACATCGGGCGTGGGAGGGAGTATATCTTGGTCTGCCATAACGGGTCGAAATTATTTCTTGCAAATTTAAATATTTTTTCACAATTAAATAACACATAATCGGCCAAAAATTATCACCATGCCTATAAATTTTTTTTGAGGCCAGCCCCCTAACC
>JAJBUH010000021.1 GCA_020860445.1 Bacteroidales bacterium
GTGCCTACCATTTCACAGTCCCTTACCACAAATTAGAGCCCTATTTCCCCCCATCACCCATGACCTCATCTTCAATGATGCCATCCACAGATAAGGGCCCTAAAAGACAAATTGAACCGGGGAAGGCCTACCATAATCCTTATGCCGTTTACTTAACTTCGCTACTACCGACCGCGCCATTGTAGATTACAGGGTGTCGGCGAGGAGAGAGTAGATTTTTCGATGGTGTCAGGGGGGTAAAAGCTACTTTTGTATACAAATTCTTTTGGAGGATTGAAATATTATTCGTAATTTTGTGTCATTATTCTACTGTTGGATAATGACACAAATTTTGGATAATGAAAGAGATAGTGATTGGCAATCAGAAGATTGAACTTCATCCTCTGTCACAAGCAGAGGAAAAGAAAGCCTTTGTGGATGCCAGAGCAACTTTCTCATTCTACAAGGCTGTGATTAATGACGACTCTTTTGTCGTATTAGAAGCCAAGAATAGTCGCAAGCTCCGTCCTCTCCAAATGCTTCATTACTCCGCAAAGCTTGAACAAGCATACAGGTTGCCAATCGTATTTTTGTTTGATTACCTTAAGACAACCGAACGCGACAGGTTGATTGACAAAGGAATCTATTTCGTAGTTTCGGGCAACTACGCTTTCTTGCCTTATCTTATTGTAAATCGCAAGATAGGTGACCGGCGATTGGCGGAACAGTTCGCACCGATGCAACAAAGGTTGCTGCTGTACCATTTGCAAAAAGAAAGCTTCACTGGAAAATCCATATCTGGAATATCTTCAATGACTGGAGCCACCTACGTGTCTACGGCAAAAGCAATCGCTTTGTTTGAAGAAATGGGCCTGTGCACAACAAAGAAGCGAGGCAAAACAAAGATAGTCGTTTTTCCAGAAGACAGGCGCCAAACGTGGGAACAGTCGAAGCCCCACATGTCCTCGCCAGTAAAGGAAAGCTTCTTTACTGATGATTTGCATTGTGAATACCCCCAGTGCGGAATAAATGCCTTGTCAAGATACACAGCCATCAATCCGGAAGCAGAGGCCATGTACGCCATCATGCAAGAGGACGTTGCACGTTTCAATTCAATTGATTCTGAGGAGGGTAAGGCTCTTGTGCAGGTATGGAAATACCTTCCGATTGTAACGAACGGATGTGTAGACCCTCTTTCATTATTTCTTTCCCTTAAAGACGAAAAGGATCCAAGAGTAGAAAAAGAATTGGAAAAACTCGTAGAACAACTATGGTAATTGGATTAGATAAATTGGAAATCGCGTTGTACCTGGATGCATTAGAAGAGGCTTTTACTCTGAAATTATGAAAAGAATACAATATGCCAGTGATTTGCATTTGGAGTTCAACGAAAATAGCCGTTGGCTCAAATTCAACCCATTGGATTCAGTGGGTGATGTTCTGATATTAGCAGGAGACATCGGTTACATTGGCGATGACAATTACCAACATCATCCCTTTTGGAACTGGGCTTCTGACAACTTCGAGCAGGTCATAGTTGTGCCTGGCAATCACGAATTATACAAGTACCAAGACATAAACCAATTCAGCGACGGCTGGGAACTACCCATTCGTCAGAATGTGCGCGCGGTTTACAATAAGGCAATTCCCTTGACAGAGAAAACCGATCTGTTGGCAACTACCCTCTGGAGCCATATAGAAAAGGAAAATGCCTACATTACCGAACAGTCAGTGTCAGACTTCCATAGGATTATGAATGGCGAAGTTCTACTGGATTATCGGCGATTTAACGATGAGCATCACCGTTGCATAGAATTCCTTCTAAATGAATTGGAGCAACTAAAGGATAGGAAGATAGTGGTTATATCGCACCATGTGCCCTGCCTGGAGCTCATATCTCCAGAATTTGTGAGTTCAAGGATAAATGGAGCTTTCACTGCTGACTTGAAAGATCTCATCCTTAGCCATCCTCAAATCCAATATTGGATATACGGACATTCTCATAGGAATATAGAGAAATGCATCGGGAGTACCAAATGCATCTCCAACCAATTGGGCTATACTTTTGCTAATGAGCATCATGACTTCAATCCAAATGCTTTCATCGAAGTGGAATAAGTGTTCATTCACAAAAGTCTATAATCATTGGCATGGAGTCAGCCATATACAATTGCGTAGAACCCTTAGGTTTCATACGTAAATGTCGGCATCACCTTCTCCACCACCGACCGCACCATAGTAGATTACAAGGTATCGGCGAGGAAAAAGAAGATTCTCCGCTGAGGTCGGGTAATTGGGATGCTTTTACACTTGTATGTAATTTCAATAAGATGGCCCATGGAATATGGGAAAAAAGAATAGGAAGTTGTGAAATCGTAACATGCCGTTACGATTTTGCAATTGTTAAATTACTGGTTTTAGGGTCTTTACTTATGGCATTTAAAGCATTGATTCCATTTAGGTTATTTGACTGTATGGAATTATATGATGATTTTGCAGTTGTTATTTAATTTGAGTGTCGTTGCGATTTTGTATTTGTAAGATTTATATCTAATCCCTCTGAATTTTTCCTTTTGAGAAAAGGCCAGGGGAGGCGTGTACCCATTGTTAACCTTAGTTTAGATTGGGAGGGTTGTCAGGATAACTTAGAGGTTTTGA
>JAJBUH010000175.1 GCA_020860445.1 Bacteroidales bacterium
GTTATTCACTATTCACTATTACTTATTACTTACTCTATGTAGAGGACCAGGCCCTTGAGGTATTCGCCCTCGGGGTGGTAGATGTTGACGGGGTGGTCAGCGGGCTGGGTGAGCTGATGGAGGATGCGCACTCGGCGCCCGGTCTGCGCGGCGGCAGAGAAGACGGCGAGGCGGAATTGCTCCTTGCTCACAGCCTGGGAGCAAGAGAAAGTGAATATGACGCCACCGGGAGCGATGCGCTCGATGGCGCGGGCGTTGAGCTTCTGGTAGCCGCGCAGGGCATTGCGCAGAGCGGTGCGATGCTTGGCAAAGGCTGGAGGGTCAAGCACAATCAAGTCATACTCGCCCTGGCCTATATGGTCAAGGAATTTGAAGGCATCCTCGGCATAAGACTGATGCCTCGGGTCGCCGGGGAAGTTGAGCTCGACATTGGCGTCGGTGAGCGAGATGGCCTTGGCGCTGCTATCCACCGACACTACGCGCTCGGCACCGCCGCGCATGGCATAGACCGAGAAACCGCCGGTGTAGCAGAACATATTCAGCACCTTGCGGCCCGCGCTGTAATGCTCAAGCAGCGAGCGATTGTCGCGCTGGTCGACAAAGAAGCCGGTCTTTTGGCCCTTGAGCCAGTCGACGTGGAATTTCAGGCCCTGCTCCATGGCGATGTCGGTCTCGAAGCCGCCTATCAGATAGGCGTTTACGGGGTCGAGGTGAGCCTTGAATGGCAGGGTGGTCTCGCTCTTGTAGTAGACATTGCGCAGGCCGATGTCGGGTAGCTTGACCAGCTGTTCGGCTATCACATTGCGAGCAAAGTGCATGCCCGGGCTATGGGCTTGAAGCACTGCGGTCGAGCCGTAGACATCGACCACGAGGCCGGGCAGGAAGTCGCCCTCGCCATGCACGAGGCGGAACGCCTCGTTGCCATCGCGCTTTAGCTTGAGGGCTTGGCGCAGCCTCAGGGCTTGCTCCAAGCGCGAGCGGTAGAAGTCGGCATTGATCTCCTCATCGCCAAAGGTGAGCATCCTCACGGCGATGCTGCCAATCTGGAAGTGGCCAACGCCGATCAAACGCCCGTCGGAGGCATAGACCTTGACCACGTCGCCCTCTTCGATGCCCTGGGGCATCTCAGCCACCGCCCCCGAGAACACCCAGGGGTGAAACCTATCCAAGGATTCCTCCTTGCCGCGCTTTAGCCGGATTTCCATACGTTACTTTTAATTTAAAAAATATGAGTTAGAACCACAGATTTTCACAGATTTCCACAGATTCCTTAGATAATGATTTCCAGATATCATAGAGTACCAAAGGCACTGATAGATGTCATAGACCATCCGGATGGTATCTGTGGAAATCTGTGAAAATCTGTGGTTTTTATTCATCTTATTGTAGGGCGCGGAAGAGGTCGGCGCCGTTGGCGTAGACGAGCAGGAGCAACAAGAAGGCGAAGCCTACGGTGTTGGCGTACTCGAGAAATTTGTCGCTGGGTTTGCGGCGAGTGACAATCTCCCAAAGCAGGAACAACACATGACCGCCATCAAGACCCGGGATGGGAATGATGTTCATAAACGCCAAGATAACTGACAAGAATGCCGTAATCTCCCAGAACGAATACCAATCCCAACGCTCAGGGAAGAGGTTGCCGAGGGTGCCGAATCCGCCTACAGACTGCGCCCCAGTCTTGGTGAAGAGCAGCTTGAGTGATGACACGTAGGTGGTGAGTTGGTTGGTGCCCAGCTCCCAGCCACGCGGCAGCGAGGCCAGCAGCCCGTATTTCACCTCTTCGTAGGGATAAATGCCGCTGACCGGCCGCAGCATGATGCCAATCTTGCCATTCTCGTCAGGGGTGATTGTCTTTTCGATCTCCTTGCCCCCGCGGTCGATGAGGATTGGCACCTCGTGGCCAGCATTGGCGGCGAGAGCCGGGAAGAACTCGGTGAGGGCCGGCGTGGTGTCATTGCCAACCTTGAGGATGCGGTCGCCGATTTTGAGTTCGGCCTTAGCGGCTGGCATGCCGCCTTGCAGTTGCTCGACTATGGCTGGGATGCGCAGGCCCACGATGCCCGATTTGAGTTGGGCAACCTCATCGAGGGTGTTGTCGGGGATGATGATGTCGACCTTGTCGGTGTGATTGCGCAGCACCTCGACTTTGGCGCCGGGCTGCACCATATCCCATAGCTGCGAACCATTTTTGCTGTCAGCTTTTTCGCCATTGATGGTGAGCAGGATATCGCCGGTCTTGAATCCGGCATCGAGCAGTGGCTGGGCAAAGTCCATGCCCTCGGTTGCTGCCTGATAGGGGATGTTGCGGTCGCCCCAGTGCCAAGCGATGCCGGCATAGATTAGGATGGCGAGGATAAAGTTGAATAGCACGCCAGCCACCATCACGAGGAAGCGCTTGTAGGCGGCTTTTGAGCGGAACTCCCAGGGTTGGGCCTCAGAGCCGAGGTCCTTGGCGCTCTTGGTCTCATCGACCATGCCGGCTATGTCGCAATAGCCGCCGAGTGGCAGCCAGCCCAGGCCATACATGGTGGCCGCCCAGCTGGGGCGTCCTTTCTTGGTGACTGTGGGGCGCGGCTTGCCCACCTTGAAGGTGAGCCAAGCGCGAGGCTCCTCTTTGTATTCATCGTCAGCGGTACCCGTTTTAACTTTTTCTGTCCAACCGATCACCTCGAGCTTGCCCTCGCTGGGGTACCACTTTAGCAGCGAGAACCAAGGGTTGAAGAAGAGGTAGAATCGGTTGACTTTTATGCCGAAGATTCTGGCGAATATGTAATGCCCAAACTCATGGATTGTGACCAGAATCATCAGTGCCACAATCAATTGCAGGGCTTTCATTAAGAATGTTTCCAATTATCTAAAAATTAAAATTATTATCATTTGGTCGAGAATTTTCGAGAATTATCGAGAGTATCGAAAATTCTCGAAACTATCGATAGTATCGAAATTATCGATAATATCGATATTATCGAGGCTGCTCCAGAGAATCGATGATTTCCAGGGCGATGGCGCGGGCCTCGGTGTTGGTGGCGACGTATGCGTCATAGTCGGGGAGGGCTATGAAGGGTGCTCGCTCGAGGGTGGTCATGATGGTGGCGTAGATGTCAGTAAAGCGGATCTTGCGCCCCAGGAATGCTGCCACAGCGATCTCGTTGGCGGCATTGATCACGCAGGCGGTGTTGCCGCCGCGCTCCATGGCGTATTTGGCCAGTCCCAAGCAAGGGAATTTGTCATAGTCGGGCTCCATAAATGTCAGCTCGGCCATGTCGGCGATCGAGAGATGCGGCAAGCCGAGGTCGTCGCGGCGCGTTTCGCCCAGAGCATAAGCTATGGGGAGGCGCATATCCGGGGTGCCGAGCTGGGCCTTGATGGCTCCGTCGACAAATTCTACCATCGAGTGCACGATCGATTGGGGGTGCACCACCGGCTTGACCTCGGCATGAGGCAGGTCAAACAGCCAATGGGCCTCGATGAGCTCAAAGGCTTTGTTCATCATCGTGGCACTGTCGATAGTGATTTTGGCTCCCATGTGCCAGTTGGGGTGCTTGAGGGCATTCTCGACCGTGGCTTTCTCGATATCCTCCTTGCTCCAGGTGCGGAATGGTCCGCCCGAGGCGGTGATTAGCAGACGCTTTACTGCCTCAGGCTTTTCGCCTTGCAAGCATTGATAGATGGCAGAATGCTCAGAATCAACGGGGTAGATGCGCGAGGGGCTGTCTTTGAGCAATTGGTTAATGAGGGCGCCAGCCACAACGAGGGTCTCTTTGTTGGCCAGGGCTATGTCTTTGCCGGCGCGGATGGCGGCGATGGTGGGCTCCAAGCCGCTGTATCCCACAGTGGCGGTGACCACGGTGTCGACATCGTCGGCGGCAGCCGCGCTCTTTAGGGCTTCGGCTCCGCTGGCGGTCTCGATGCCGAGGGGGGAGAGGGCGTCGCGCAGCTGCTCGTATTTAGTGTCATCGGCTATGATAGCGAGCCGAGGCTTGAATTTGCGGCATTGGTCGATAAGGTCTTCGACCTTGCTGCCGGCTGTTAGCACAGTGGCTTGGTATCGCTCGGGCGCTCGACTGATCACATCGAGTGTCTGACGGCCGATAGAGCCCGTAGCTCCCAGCACAGCTATTTTTTTTCGGTTGTTATCTTCCACGTAACAATAAAATGAGTGTATAATTGCAATTACACCGCAAAGTTACGAAAAATCTATCAAAAAACCATAATCATAAGGGTATAAGTTATACCTCGAGCTTGGCGCTGAAGCGCCCAGACACCATAAAGCCACAAGGCCATAAAGCCAGTTTGCGGGCATTGAAATGCCCTTTCACCATAAAGCCACAAGGGCATAAAACCTCAAAAATTTTATGGCTTTATGTCCTTGTGGCTTTATGGTGAAAGGGCGCGTCAGCGCCATTAGTGTCCTTGTGGTTTTATGGAGAAAGGGTGCTTCAGCACCCTTAAAACGCGAATTGGAAAAGGAAATCAAAGCGGTGGGCCGAGGCGTGGAGGTGGTTGAAGTTGTGTCGGTCGCCGATAATCCACTCTACGCCAGCCTGCAGGCGGTCGGTGGGCTGATAGTAGAGGTTGATATTGAAATAGCGGCCATACTTATACTCAGTGCCGTCGACGCCGCTGCGCGGATAGTAGCGCAGCTGGCCCACGCTCGCCGATGTGAATACCTGCTTGTTGAAGAAATACTTCAGGCCTACCCAGGCGGCCGCGCTCCAGGGCGCATACATCTTGCCATCCTGGTCGGGGTCAGGGATAAGGTCATAGTTGCCGACCACGAGGTCGCCCGTGTGGCTCGAATAGCCCTGACCGCCATTGGCCGTGAAATAGGCTTGCAGCATGGGAGTGACATTGAAGATGCCGCTCAGTTGGGCTCCCCAGCCCAGGGCATCCTGGTTCTTGTCCTTGACCAGGTCGTGATAGCTGAGCATACGCAGGATTGCGCCAAGCCTGAGGTGAGCCCCGTGGCCAAAAGAAATCTGTCCGTATGCAGCCACATCGGGGAGCCAGGGCGAGAGCGAACGGGTCTTGATATTGTCAACGCCAAGCTGCACCTTGGGCAACTCGGCCGACGCGGCCATCGACCAGCGGCTGTTGAAGGCGTGTAGCCAGCGCACGAGCATAGCGGTGATGTTGGTCGAACCGTTAGCGCCACCACCGTCGATCATCGGGGGTTCGGCCTCGACATCGCTGAATGTGGTGGGAGCGTAACCGATGGTCCAGTCGTTGACAGTGACATAGGCCTGCTTGAGCTTGAAGCCAACATTCTCGTAGCCAGAGAATTGGCCGAAGATATAGGCCCCGATATTGTAACCCTTGATGTTGCGGCCGATGATGCGCATGAAGAGGCCGGTTCCGGCCGGCGTACCCTTGAAGTCTTTGCGCTGGTAGGGGTCTTCTGGCACGGGGATGAGCGAGGGGAGGAAGGCATTGGCTGGCACGGCGCCGTCATAGTCGGCCCAAGCGCGCATCCTGACCATGCCGCCGATGCCCATGGCGAGGCGCGCATCCTTGCTCATCAGCATGAATGTCGGCGAAGTGGGGTCTTGGAAGCTGCGGAATTGGTCGACATAGAATAGTTCGATCATCTCGGCCACGGAGTCGGGGTTGGCGTTGCCCTCGCCGGCGTAGATAATCACATGGTTATGTTTCATGCTCTCAAGGCGCTCCTCATCAGGCGTAAGGGGCGCAGCAGCAAGGGGGCATAGAGCCATTATGGCCATCAATCCAGCCAATATAGATTTTATCATAGTCGAAACGTTTAATGATAAAACGCATGAGGCTACCTAAAAGTTAAATCTAAGCGGGCGCAAGCGCCCTTTTCACCATAAAGCCAACTTGTGGGCGCAAGCGCCCTTTAACCATAAAACCACAAGGGCATAAAACCGCAAGGACTTAAGCCCATAAAAAACCGCAAGGGCCTAAAGCCCATAAAAACCATAAAGGCCACAAGGCCATAATTTTTGTGGTTTTATGGCCTTGTGGCTTTATGGTCTCAGGGCGCTGAAGCGCCCGCAAAAAAACACAAGGCCATAATTTTTGTGGTTTTATGGCCTTGTGGCTTTGTGGTCTCAGGGCGCTTCAGCGCCCGCTTGGTCTACTGTTTCACCAATGTGGCGGTGTAGGGCAGAGAGCTTAGGTCGAGGGTGATGGTGTAGGTGCCAG
The DNA here is from genome assembly GCA_020860445.1 of Bacteroidales bacterium. Classification (GTDB taxonomy): domain Bacteria; phylum Bacteroidota; class Bacteroidia; order Bacteroidales; family Muribaculaceae; genus CAG-873. Next base: position 6,166 of record JAJBUH010000175.1, read on the forward strand.
CCTCAGATGGGATATTGGATCCGTCGAGGGTCAGGTTGTCGAGGTCACCACCCAAGTTGATATCCCAATTGTCGTTGGCGCGGAATTTCCAGCCGCCTCCGTCGAGGGTAACAGTGCCGCTCCAAATCAGGAAGTCAGCGCTCGGGCTCAGGTTGTCTTGTCCAGCCCAGCCGTTGAAGTCGCCGATAATGCCGAGCGAAGTAATCTCGGTAGTGGTGTAGGTGAGGTTGGCGAGGTTGACTTGGCACCAGTAGAGAGCGTCAGCCGATACCGAGAGGTTGCCGGCGCCGCCATCGGTCGAGAGCGAACCCTCGATAATTTGGCCAGCATCATCCTTGGCTTGTCCGTAGTTCACGCCATCCCAGTTGGGCTCGGAGGTGAACTTGAAGCTGCCCGAGATGTGGGCATATCCCTTGTAGTTGATATAGTTGCTGGTGGGGATAATCTGCGAAGCAGTCTGGCTCCAGCCGTTGGCATCGCCCGGGGTGTAGAGTTGCTCGATGGTCAGGGCCACGCTGTAGGTGAGCTCATACATATTTACCTTGATCATGTGAGGACCTTGCTCTGAGATTACGCCAGGGGCGATATCGGCCTTGGTGCCCTCAACGAGGGTGCCTTCCTCTTCGGTAGCTGTCTCAGGAGCATAAGCCACTGATGCGCCGCCAGCTACAGTCGAGGCCGGGACTACGATCCATTCATATCCGGCTGCAGCATCGCTTGCCGAGACATTGACGATAGCCGAGAAGATAGGATCATCATACTGGTTGATGCCGCTGTTGCTCATCTGGGTCTGGATGGTGTAATTGCCATTGGTGCCGCTGAGCACATAGTAAGTCTCCTCGATTACCACCTCGGGGTCGAAAGGTATGAGGGTGATTTGGCCAGCGCCGTAGTACACGTCGGGACCACCGATGCGCACAGTCTCAGTGCCGTTGACGGCATTGGCGATAAAGCGCACATAAGCAGAGCCTTGGGCTGGGCTGTGGGTCACGTAGCTGTAATAGGCAGCGTTGAGAGCATCGGTGCCGAGGGTTACAGCACCAGCTGAGTCGAGGGTACAGGTGAGTTGGTCAGCGCCAGAGAAGTCGCTGCTCTTGCTGATTTCCATGACGAGTTGCAGTTGGCTTCCGGTGGGGAAGTCAGAGACCACCGATGTGGCCACTTGGGCGCGGGCATGATTGTCGTTGAGAGTCTGCAGGTCGAGCACCTCGGTGGTGGGGGTCACCGAGAGGTTATCCGAGTTGAATATCGTCTCCTGCGGATTGGTGACGGGCTGCGAGAGGCTCTCTTCGACGCTTTCGCAGGCGGCAAAGCCCAATCCCATGACCGCTATTGCTGAGTATAGAAATATATTTTTCATGTCTATGTGTTTTTGAGATTGGTTGCGAGCCTCGGCCACAAAGTGGCCGAGCACAGTAGCCGCCATCCGGCTACATTGTTCGCAACTATTTTTCATTATTCACTTTTCATTATTCACTCTTACAACTGGTCGCCTTCGAGGAAAGTAACTTTGAGGGTGTTCATATCAACGATTATGGTCATCTCTCCGCCAGCGAAGTTCGGGAAGTTGAATGAGCCCTTGCCCTTGACGAGGGTCTCGGTGAGCGAACCGTCGTCGCCGAGCTCGAAGTCGAGAGCGGCATCGTCAACTTGGCTGCCATAGCTGTCGGTATCCCAGCCGGTGAGAGCGGTGTAGAAGCGGAACATCGGAGCCGCAGGCATGTCAAATACGCCGTAGTAGACTTTCGATCCGATATTGTCGCTCTTCTCAAAGATGCGCCAGTCAGCCAGGGCACCTGCGTTGGCTTCTGAGGGCTCAGGCCATCCGCAAGGCGAACCTACCAGGTAGATGCAGCCAGGCTGCGGCAGGGCGAAGTAACCCTCGACATGCTTGAGTTCGATCCAGTTGCTCTCGATGTATGATTTGCCATGGGTGCCGAGCTGGGCAGTGGCGCGCACATACACGGGGATGAAACCCGGTTGGGTCCAGTCGTCTTCAGATTCGATGCCACGGAGCACGCACATGCCGGTAGCGACATCGCTGGCCTTAACGCGGATTGTAGCCGAGGTTGGGGTCTGGGGGGCTATGGTATAGGTGTCTCCACCCTCGCTCAGGGCGATTTGGATACCATAGGTGGTGCTGGCTGTGAAGCCATAGTCGGGCTGTGAGCAGGTGAATACCAGAGTGCCATCTTCGGTCAGCTCATAGTATTGGTCGGCCAAGGCTGGTGTGTTGAGCGTGAAATTGGTCGGAGCCTTATATTTGGGGTCGGTGTCGTCATTGCAGCTCGTCAGCCCAAGAGCCGCTACAGCCACCGCCATCAATGCATATATCTTTTTCATGTCTTTGATTTTTGAATCGAGATTAGTCGAGAATTTTCGATGATTTTCGAGAGCTCTCGAGAATTTTCGATAATTCTCGAGAATTCTCGAAGATTTGCATGAAGGTTAGTATCCGGGATTCTGGCCAACGGTGGCTACATACTGATAGGGGATGGCAAATAGCGAGCGGTAGTCGGCTATGTTGGCGCCCTCGTAGACACCGCCCTTCCAGCTCCAGAGGTAGGTAGAGCCAGTGTAGCGGCCAAAGCGGATAAGGTCGCTGCGGCGCCAACCCTCAAAGTAGAGCTCGCATTGGCGCTCATGCAGGATCACATCGGCGCTCAGAGCCGGAGCAGCCTTCAAGCCAGCGCGCTCACGCACCTTGTTGAGGTAGGCCAAGCCATCGCAACTCACACCGCCAGCGTATTCACATTCAGCCAGCATCAGGTAGACGTCGGCGAGGCGGAACAGAGGATAGTCGGCATTGCAAATCTGAGATGAGCGGCCGAGGTTGGCAGTGTTGTCATAGTCGTCTTCGGTGGTGTAGGTGTATTTCACACACATATAGCCATCGCTGTCGATGCCGTAGTCGTCGAGATTCTCTACGCCGATATTGAATTGGCCTACATACATCAGGTTGCGCTCATCGCCAGCCTCAAACGCTGAGGAAAGCTCGGGGCGAACACGTACGCCCGACCAAACTGAGTAGCCGTCAAATTCGCCTGAATCGGTGAGCTTGCCAGCGCCCAAGCGCACGAGCTCTTTGGGATCGACTGTCTCAACATAGCATCCGGCGGTCAGATAGGTGGTGCCACCCCAGGTCTCATAGCTGCCTACCTCTTGAGGCACAGCCCAGATGATTTCGCCATTGCCTACATATTTGTCATTGCTCTCGCAGAAGAGGTATTTGTAGGTAGGACACAGGGTGTTGATGGTCTTCACGATCTCTTGGCATTGAGCGGCGCATTCGGCATACATGGCAGTGCCGGTGTATACCTTAGCGTTGAGGTACAGCTTGGCAAGCACGCAGCGGGCTGCTTCCTCTGAGAGGCGGCCGTAGACTTGGTTAGCAGCTTTGCGCAGGTGACCGCCATTGATTGTGGCTACCAGGTCGGCCACAACGCCGTCAAACAGCTGCTGGCGATCGTAGGTGGGAGGTGTAGCGCCGGTCACAGAGTTTTCGGTGATCCAAGGACCGCGGCCGAAGTTGTCAATCATCCACATATAGGCGTAGGCGCGAATCACACGGGCCTCAGCCTTCATGGCTTCAACTTCTTCTTCGCCAAGGTATTCGATAGCGCCATCAGCTTGGGCGATGAATTCCGAGCACATCTTAGCGGTGTAGAACTCGCGCGAGAAAGCGGCATATACCCACTCGTTGTCGTTGAGCCAGGTGTTGAATTTCAGCACGGTGTAACCGGGGTCGTTCCATTTGTTGGAGATGATAGCCTCGTCGGCGGTAATCTCTTGGAGATTCCAGTGGCAGCGGGTGAATGTGCCAGCGCCGGTATCGCTGGTTGAGAGGTTGCCTCCGTAGAGGAAGCTGCCATAGAGGCTGGCGAAGAATCCGAGCCACTCGCTCTGGGAAGTAAGCTCAGTCTTTACGTTTGGGTCGGAGGGGTGCTGATTGAGGTCGCCCGAGCAAGCGCCCAGTGTCAACGCCAAGGCCCCCGCGCCCAAGTATATATATTTGTTGAGTTTCATATCTGAGATTTGTTAGCCCCCAAGCCCCCTAAAGGGGGTGTGCCGTTGAGGGCGGTTTGTTAATAAGCTTTTATAGTGGTGACTTAGCCATTCCCCCTTTAGGGGGTTAGGGGGCTTGTCAAAAAGTTGCTACTAAGCCGAAAGTCACGGTAATTGGGCGGGGATAAACGCTGCTGTCGATGCCGGAGAATACCTCAGGATCAACGCCTTTGTACTTGGTGATCACGAAGGGATTCTGTACGGCGCCGTAGACGCGGAGGCGCAGAGCATTGTTGAGCAGCTTAGGCCAGGTGTAGCCGACCGTGATGTTGTCGCAGCGCAGGAACGAAGCATTGCGTACGAAGTAGTCGCTGCAAATCATCTCGGTGGTGCGGGTTTGCTCAAAGAGGTAGACATTGTTGAGCAGGTTGCTCAATGGCACTGCCGAGGTAGCCGAGATGAAGCAGTTGTTCTTCTCGTTGGCATTGTACACCCAGTTGCCGATGTTGGCGCGCAGTGCGAAGCCAAAGTCCCAGTTCTTATAGGTAAATGAGTTTTGCCAGTTGAGGGTCACCTTCGGGTCCTTGCTGTGGTAGATGTACTTGTCAGCATCAGTGATTTCACCGTCGCCGTTGCGGTCAACGAATACGCCCTCCATCGGGGTGCCGTCTTCGTTGTAGACTTGCTCGTAGACATAGAATGAATAAGCTGAGTAGCCCTCGACGTGCTTTTGCACATTCACACCGTTGCCTACGCCACCAGTGGTGGTGTCAGCGCCATCGGCCAGGCGGGTAATCTTATTCTTGTTCCAAGCCACGTTGAGGCTGCTGGTCCACTGGAAGTCTTTCATCACGATGGGGCGAGTGGTGATGTTGAACTCGATACCGTAGTTCTCCAAGTCGCCGAGGTTGAGGTTACCAGTGTTGCTGAGGTTAGAGCCAGCAGTGAAGTTGGCGTAGGTGAGCAGGTCCTTGGTCTTGCGCAGATAGTAGTCGATGCTACCGGCGATGCGGTTGTTGAGGAATGCGAAGTCAACGCCGACGTTCCAGGTGTGGGTTTCCTCCCATTTCAGGTCGCCATTGTATACACCAGGCACAAATTGGTAGACTGGGTCGCCAGTGCCGAGGGGGTTAGGATAGCGTTCGCCCAGGCTGGTATTCTGGTTGTAGACGGGCAGGTAAGCAAAGTAGTTGCTGCCGAGGTCTTGCTGACCAGTGACACCGAAGCCGGCACGAATCTTGAGTTCGTTCATGATGGTGCGAGCCGGTTTCATGAATTCCTCATCGAGGAGTTTCCAACCGAGGGCTACTGATGGGAAGGTACCCCAGCGGTGATCCTTGGAGAAGCGCGATGTGCCATCCCAGCGGACTGTAGCAGTCAGCAGGTATTTGTCCCAGAATACGAAGTTGACACGGCCGAAGTAAGAGAGCAGTTGCAGCGGAGCACTGTAGTGATAGGTCTCAGAGCGCTGATAGCCATCAAAGCTTTGGCCCGGGGCATAGACTTGCGATTTGTTCCAACCTTTGTTCTTGAAGCGCTGCCAGCTGTAACCGGCGGTGGCATCAAGGTTCATAAAGTCGAAAGTGTGGTTGTAGTTGAGGTAGAAGTCAAGGAGGAGATTGTAGCGGGTCTGATCTTCATAACCCTTGCTTGAATAACCGTCGGTAACGAGGTCGCTGGTGTCGCTTGTGTAGTGAGAAGAAGACCAAGCTGCTGGGGAGAATGGGTAATTGTAGCTGGTGCATTTGCCATGGCTGTAGTCATAGCCAAGGTTGAGGTTGGCGCGCAGATCGCGCAGGAACGGCATCTTCAGGTCAAACTGGATGTTGCCCACTGACTGCCAAACGTCAGATGTCGATTTGTAGTCATCGATCATGGATTTCGGGTTGAGGGCAGCCAGGGTATTGATTGATCCGCCAGGAGTCGACTCAGTAGCGAGGGCGCCACCGGCGATATAAGTGGTCCAGTTGTTGAACACGTTATTCATGTGCACTGGCAGAGTCGGGTTGAAGCTGATGGCTGTGCCGAGAGCGTCTTGTGTATAGCCGTTGTTGACGTAAGCGCCCTTGAAGTTGACGTTTACGCTCAGCAGGTCGTCAAAGAATGTAGGAGTAAGGTTGACCGAAGCAGTGGCGCGGTCCATCTTAGATGTGCGGATGATACCGTTGTTGTTGGTATAGCTGACAGCCACGCGGTAGGGGAGGAAGCCAACCGAACCACCGACCGACAGGTTGTAGTCGCTTGATACTGAAGTGCGGAGCACTTCGTCTTGCCAATTGGTGTTGTAGAGTGTGCCGTTGGCGCCAAGGCCGGCAGCCTGGGTAGAACCTTCGCCGTAGTAGCTGTTGATGAAGTTGGCAAATTCGTTGCCATCCATCATGCTCATGGTCTTGCGCGGGGTGTTGATGTAGAGGTTGGCCGAGAAGTTGACTTGAGGTTTACCCTTCTTGCCTTTCTTGGTGGTGATGATGATCACACCGTTGCTTGCGCGCGATCCGTAGATGGCGGTTGCCGAGGCATCCTTGAGGATGGTCATTGATTCAACGTTGTCAGGAGCGACGAGCGAGAGGGGGTTGGATGAGCCAGTCACCGTATTGCGGTCGATAGGCACACCGTCGATCACTATCAGAGGGTCGTTGCTGGCAGCGAGCGAGGCACCACCACGGATGATGATGTTTGCTCCGCCGTTAGGGCTACCGCCATCGGTGGTAACCACCACGCCTGGGCTTGCGCCTACCAGCATGTCTTGTGCTGTAGAGGCGAGGCCGGCCTCGATTTCGTCAGGCTTAATCACAGATACCGAACCAGTGGCATCTTCTTTCTTTACGGCACCATAGCCGATGACAACAAGCTCTTCGAGAGCCTTGCTTTGGGTGGAGAGGTGGATGTCGATATTGGTGCGTCCATCGACCTTGACATATTGTGTCTCATAGCCGACGTAGCTCACTACCAAGGTGGCAGTGGGTTCGCACTCAAGGCGGTATTCACCATCAATGTTGGTGTTGACACCCACAGTGGGGTTGTCTTGCACCGTAACGCTCACGCCAATGGCGGGTTCTCCGTCGGGCTCGTATACGACGCCGCTGACGGTAATTTTCTGCGCTAAGGCCGGGACAGCCGCGAGGATTGCCAAAGTCAAGGCAAGCCAGGCTTTCCGACTGACGCGGAGGTACAAATTCTTCATGCTTTGCGGGAGATTTATTGGTTAATATTACTTGATTTCTGGTTAGTGGTAGCTCTTAGGTGAGATTGTGCACTCAGAAAGAGGCTCAGGAAGTTGGCTTTTTTCTTTGCATCATTATTAAGTAACTACTCAGCGATTCTGAAGTAAAAATTTTTGTAACAATTAAATTTTT
>JAJBUH010000202.1 GCA_020860445.1 Bacteroidales bacterium
AAGGTGCCATCCGGATGGCACCTTATCACTTATAGTTTATACCTAAATTACTTATTTGGTGTGTCCCATCTTTTGGTTTCGGCGCAGGTGATGGTGGTCACTTGGTCGCCGACCTGGATGCGGAAGTCGCCCTCCTCAAGCACCCACTTGCCATCAGCGCCTACAAAGGCCAGGTCTGAGGCGGGGATCTCGAGCGTTACGGTCTTGGTTTCGCCGGGCTTGAGGTCGATCTTGGTGAAGGCGCGCAGGCGGCGTCCGTCAGGCACTTGGCTTGCCACGAGGTCGGTCGAGAAGAGCAGCACAGCCTCCTTTCCAGCCACCGAGCCGGTGTTGGCCACGTCGACGCTGAATTTCAGCGCATCGCCGGGTTTGAACTTAGCCTTGTCGACCGTCAGGTTGCTATATTTAAAGGTGGTGTAGCTCAAGCCGAAGCCGAAGGGCCACTGCGATGCCACTACGGCATTGTAGTCGTAAGCGCCCTCCATGGTTTCTACCTCTTCGCTCACCTTATAATCATAAGTGACAAGAGAATTGATTTCCTTGGGATAGGTGAATGGCAGTTTTGCCGAGAAGTTGGCATTGCCCGACAGCAGGTTGGCCAGGGCATCGCCTCCGTAGTTGCCGGGCAGGATGGCATCGACTACGGCTGCTGCCAGAGGTTCGATGTCGGCGATCAAGCGCGGACGACCCTCGTTGAGCACAAGTATGATAGGCTTGCCAGTCTTGGCGAGCTCTTTGACCAGTTGGCGCTGGTTGGCCGAGAGATGCAGGTCGCTTAGGTTGCCCGGGGTCTCGCAGTAGCTGTTCTCGCCGATGCAAGCCACGATGTAGTCAACTCCGGCGGCAGCGGCCACGGCGCTGCGGTAGTCGGGAGCGAGTTCGTCTTGCCACGAGCCAGTCTCATTGTACTGCACGCCGGGCACGTATTTGACATTGGCTGAGCCGAACTGATTGCACAGGGCCTCATATATAGTATTGTATTGCTCGGCGTACAGGTTGGTGAGGTGGCCCTGCCAGGTGTATGACCATCCGCCGTTGAGGGCGCGCATGCTGTTGCCGTTGGGGCCGGTCACGAGGATTTTCTTGCCGGGCTTGATGGGAAGCACGTTGCCGGCATTCTTGAGCAGCACGATGCACTCTTCAGCGCTGGCCAGGGCGATTTTGGCAAATTCTTCGCTGCCGAATTTGGGATAGTCTTGTGGGTCGGTGTTGGGGGTGTCGAATAGGCCAAGTCTAACCTTCATCCTTACCACGCGGGCGGCGGCATCATCGATGCGGCTCATCGGCACTGTGCCTTCGTCAACCAGCTCTTTGAGCATGTCGCAGAATCCGATGTCGTATGGGTCCATGCTCATGTCGATGCCGGCGTTGATGGCCATGGCGATGGCTTCTTTCTTGTCCTTTGCTACTTTTTCGCGTTTCCACAGGTTGTCGATGTCGGCCCAGTCGGTGACGATCACGCCGTCCCAGCCAAGGTCAACCTTGAGCCATTGGGTGAGGAGTTCGGCATTGGCGTGCACGGGCTTGCCGTTGATCGAACCAGAATTGACCATCACTGACAATGCGCCGGCGCGGAGGGCCTCAAGGTAGGGGGCGAAATGTTTCTCTCTCAGGTCTTGGGGCGAGATGTAGGCCGGGGTGCGGTCTTTGCCGGAGAATGGCACGCCGTAGCCCATGTAGTGCTTGACGCACACTGCGATGTGGTCTTTGTCGATGTGGTTGGGGTCGTCGCCTTGGAATCCGCGCACTGCTGCGGCTCCCATCTGGGCGTTGACCAGCGGGTCTTCGCCATAGTCCTCATAGATGCGGGGCCAGCGAGGGTCGCGGCCCAGGTCGAGGGTGGGCGAGAATGTCCAGGGGCAGTTGCTGGCGCGTGTCTCATAAGCGCATATCTCGGCTGCCGAGTGGGCGATGTCGGTGTTGAACGAAGCGGCTACCGACAGGTTCTGGGGCAGGAAGGTGGCGCCCACGGTGTAGGTAGCGCCATGGTTCTGGTCCAAGCCGTAGATAGTGGGGATGCCAATCGAGTCGACCGACAGGTCTTGGATTTGTTTGATGGTCTGGTACCACCATTGGGGTGTCTGGGCCACGCCGGGCACGTTGAGGAATGACCCGACCTTCTTTTGGCACACAGCGGCATGCAATGCCTGTTGGCTGATGGCGATGGTGTTGCGTTGGGTCTGGTCGAGCATTACGTCGAGAGAGATCTGGCACATCTGCCCGATTTTGTCCTCGGTGCTCATTTGGCTGAGCACCTCTTTTACTTTGGCCTCTACTTGGGCATCCTCGGGGATGGCCCTTTCTTGGCTCTTCTGTCCGCCTCCGCAGCTGACCAGCATCAGCCCCGCGCAGGCAATAGCAATCAATTTCTTCATGAGAGATGGGTTATGGTATTATTTCTTCTCTTTAGATTGTGTAGGAATCTGTTTAGGGAGTTTGGCCAATGGTATCATTTTCGTGAAGTCACGAAAATGATCCTCCACTTGATTCCCTGAGTCTAAGCATCAGGAGCACTACAAAGTTAGTGACTTTCACGTTAATTTCCAAAATTTTTTCATTTTATGCCTCAATATAGACCTATAAGCTTAGTAGTTGAGGCGGAGCCATTGGGAGAAGAAGTGGTATCATTAAACTTTCAATCATTAAACTTTTAATCATTAAACTTTTAATCATTAAGATTTCAATTATTCACTTCTAAATAATTTAAAAGTGAATAATTGAAAGTTGAATAATTGAAAAGTTAAGGATTAATCCCCAGATATCCAAAACAAAAACTAAGAGGCGGTCGAAAAGAGACCCCCTCTCAGTCGTATTTCAATCCAATAAGGCTTTTACTAAGCCGCATGGGGTGCCGAATCCAGTCATGAATACAAGTTGGCGAGCACGAGTGATGGCTACGTAGAGCAAGGAGCGGATTTCTGAGAGATATTCCTTTTTCTCCAGTTTGTCTTTGCCCATAAACTGATAGGTATCAGCCTCAACCGAAGGTATATATCTCTCGTTTACCCCAACCAGAATCACAACTTTGAACTCAAGACCCTTAAGCGAGTGGAAGGTGCAGAGCGAGATGCCATCCTTATCGCCCTGCTTGCGCCCTTTAATCACCTGATATTTCTGGCCATTTCGGTGTAGGCGTGTCTGGACATCCTTTAGCAAGTCCATTTTTGGAGCAGCTATACAGATGTCGCTATCGGTGATGCCATTCACCTTACACTCTTCGAGCCATCCCATTACAGCATCTACCTCATCGGTAGCATTTTGCGACATCTTGTAGATGGGCTTTTCTCCACCTCTGATTAGTGAAACGTAGCCTGTCATTGGTTCGGTACCGCCATCGAGGTCATCATAATTGCCGCCTTTCACCACGGCAACGGCTACCCGTTTGATGGGTTCAGTAGTGCGATAGTTGACTTTGAGTCTCTTGCTGCGGAAACCACGCACATTGATGCCAGCGGCTGAGAAGTTCATCTTACGGCCACTGTACACTCTTTGCAGTGGGTCACCAGTGAGGAATAGGTCATTTTCACCCTCTTTCACCAGGGCTCGTAGGAATTTGAGTTCGGGGTTAGAGAAATCTTGAAATTCATCAGCGATGACGTTAGTGTATGGTCGTATGTCATTGCCGTTTAGGTATTGGGCCACCTCGTTGAAAAGCTCCAGGCGGTCTACCATCTTGCGTTGCTCCTTGAGGGCAACATACTTCTCCACCAGGCGCCAAATCTCCAGCTTCTGCTTGCGCGACAAGGCGCGAGTGCGCCCCACGCGTTGTTGGGTCATATATTGCTTGGCATCGGTATTGCCATAATATAGAATTACATAGATATATTCGTCGTAGAGGAAATTCTCGTCAAACTCTGATACCTCAGTTTCGAGAATCTCTCTCCATAAGTGCAGTGATTCCGAGGTGCGACCATTTTCAAAATCGCTACGAAATTCAGTCACTTGATAGTTATCTTTTATGTGGTAGGTTCGAGCCACATCAAGCAACACCTGGTCGATATTGTTGAGAGTGTATTTGGTCTTGTCTATTCCAAGTCGATTGATAAGCTCCTCCAGATTTGAGCGCAGTGCTTTGGTGTAGGTAGTGAATAGCACCTTAGCATTTGGCTGTGAGGCCAAGTGCTTAAGGCGATGGATGGCAGCAATGGTTTTGCCAGTGCCGGCACCACCGCTTACCTTCATCGTGCCACTATATTTGGCATCAACCAGTTTGCGCTGTGAGGGGTGGAGAAAGATCTGCCATTTCTCAAAATTCTCATCCTCGATGATTCGTTGCAACTCTTCATCATCGGTAAGTTCAAAGAATCGGCGACGATTGTTTCCGCTGAGCAGCTTATCTCCATCGGCTTGTGTACCCTCTTCTATTTCGGCTACAATCGAGTCGATATCCCCGCCGTCAATCAGGTAGAATAGACGCTCAAAGGTATCAGTTGGCAGAATGTTTTCAATCTTCTCTAATTCGTCAAGATCCTTAATGCCTACAACTATGGGCGGCAATTCATCGGGTACGCCAATTTTGAGCAATTTGTCTTCTCCGATATTGGCAAATGCACCAGCCTCTTCTGTTGTATTGGTTTGTGGGGATGGGGTAGGCACAGTTTCCTCGACCATGGTGAAGAGTTGGCAGGTCTGTGTAGGGTCATTCCAAGCCAATTTCTTTCGTTCTCCCCATTTGTAAGCCACATCGTGTTTGGCTACATACAGCAGGAACACATCGCCATCGAGCAGACCAACTACAGCGCGGTAATTGTCATCTACGCGGGCGGTACGCAGATTGCCATCACGGAATTGGTCAATGGGTTCAAGGTGCATCCCATTGGTTGAGGTGCAAGTCCTGAGTTTTTTGATGAATGCGTTGACCTTTTTCTGAGCATCTCTTGACAGGTCGAGCAACGCATCTTGAAAAGTATCGTGAATAAAGATTCTCATGATAGGATCAGGGCATTTAGTTCTTCAACATTGATGTCTTCGGGTTGGGCTATGGTGTAACCTTGCGCCTCAAACACTCTTCGTGATTCGGCATCTACAGGGCTGATGGCAATCTTCAGGTCAGTAAGGATCATCTCGGCCGAGGCGATAATCACCCCGTCTTCATCTGTCAGGTCAACCTCGCCCTCATAGCTGAATCGTATTCCGGCATCCATGAGGCGGTCTACCAAATCTTCCAGACCTGGATACAGAGCCTTGACCTCATCGCTGTCGACTTGGGACTCTTCTGGCTCGGATTCAGCTACCGTGTCATGATAAGGTTCAAAGAGTTGGAGCAAATTGTAGCGACGCCAAAATTCTTTCCATTCCTCCTTGTCAATCTCTTGCAGGTTAAGAGTCAAATCTAAGATGTAGGAGAAAGCCGCATGATATATGGCTTCAACTTCTGAATCTGAAGCATCTTCAGCTAATTCTTCCAACAGTTCTGGATCAAAGAAAAAGGTTCCCTTAAACAACTGATAACCGGTAGGGAAGAAGTTGTTAGGGTCTTCGTCAATCCACTGGGAGCCAGTTTCCAGTAAGGCTCCAGGCTGCGGATTCTGCAATAACTCAACAAGTCTTGACATTGAGTTATCACCCAATGAGTCTTGGCCTCCCTGCTCAAACAGTTGGATGTCAACCCAAGTCAGAGTCCAGGTGCGCATAGGGTGCAGACAGGAGTTGCGTATGCCCTCCCTTTTCTCATGGTCGCCATAGAATCGCATATTTGGCTGCTGAGCATGATATGCATACCCATCGAGATAGACAGCCCACATTGGTATAGCCTCCAAATCAGTAATTACATTGCCATTGATGGTGGCTGCTTTGCATATAAATTCAAAGTCGGCTATGGTATGCAGTCTTACTCCGTAGGCCAAATTGAGGTTGAATTGAGGTATCACATGATAGAGAATCTCAGTTGAGCGCTCATCATCGCGAATGGTCAATTCATAATAAGTGCGGTCGATATCGTCAACTTGGTTAAATTCCCAATGGCGCTCCGCTGATAATCGGCGCAACAGTCTTACGAACTTTCTTTCAAGTTCGCTATCCTCTACGCCGCCTCCATGGCTGACATTGCCAACAGGGCCATCGATGCGTTCCCACGAGTTGGAGAGGTTTACCAGTTGGGCAAAGAGCTCGTCGGCGCGTTCGCGGCTGAATGATTCGCGCTTGTATTGGTTGCCATACGACAGGATGCAATGGTAACAAGCATCTCGGCCCTCAAGCTGACACTCACATTCATGTATGATATCATAAGCCTTGGCGAGCAATTTGTTGAACTCGGCGGTGTTGAATAGCTTGGATAGATAGCCAGTGCCGCCTGGCACAGTGTCGTACATCACAAGATAATTATCGCACGTGCCGCTTATTAGATTTTGTTCTTGATAGGCGTCAATATTGATATGGTCGGGCGATGAGTCGAAATAAGCCTTCATGCCCTTTTCGATTCCAGCCTTGAACATCTCAACGATTGGGGCCGCATCCATTATCTGTACTGGCAGCAACACTTTGATGGCTTCGGTCTGCAGATGGCGGTATAGATACAATGGCTCGAACTGGGTAGGATCATCCGCGTATGTGACATTTCCAGCCTTGCAAAAGCGATAATGCTGTTTGTCAGCCCCTTCAGCTAATGAGAGCATAGGGGTTGACTTGCCGCAATGGCGGCAAGTTACGAATCCGGGCAGATGCACAGTGCGGTCATTATTGACCTCGGTGGTCGAACCGTTTTGCAATGGCATACCGTAATTCACCTCGTATAGGTCCATAGTATCGCAATATTCGATACCAAAGCCTACGCTCCTGATGGCATAAGCGATAGGATTCCCCGAGTGACGGAACATGAAATGTTTCTTCACATTGTACATCTCAGTTTCGCGTTCCTCTGACGAATCATCCAATGAGGCATCTTGGGCATACATTACCGTACGCGAGTTGGTGAGTTTAAGGATGGGATGCACATTCACACCCCATGATGGGTCATTGCATTTGGGGCAGGTCGATAGGCTGTATGCGGCATCGCCCTCCAATGCCAAGCAGTCGCATTTGCTGCAATAGCGCATGCGTGTCAGATTCTCTCTCCAGTCAAAAGTAGATAGACCGCTTACCTCAAGCTTGAATTTCTGGGTATAGAAATGGTTGCCAGGGGCCAATTCTTTGATGGCTTGTGAGGCCCCGCGCACCAATTCAATGGTGATTGGGTCAGGCCGATTTGAATCGAGGTCGCCTTTCTCTTTCTTCCCCATCAAATAAGCTTCGAGTTTTACGCCAGTTTCAGGGAGGGCATAGTTGGGCAGAAGACCCGCATTGGTCATAAACTCCAAGAAACCTTGGTCCAACAACTGGCCTTTCTGCTTATTGGTGGCCTTAATGGTAGCCTCAATCTCCTGGATGGTTTTATCCTGGCTTTGGGTTCTGGCTTTCTCTTCCCTGAGTTGCTGTAGTTCATCATCGAGATGACACAGTTGGTCCTTTAGCAGACTGAAACTGTTGAGAATATGCTGATAGAAAGTTTCATCATCTAATGAGCGAAACAGAGCATCAAGCACTGGTTGAGTTTCCTCGCCGTATTCTTTTCTGAAATTTGAGGTGAGTTCTTCCTGATTCTCTTTGATGAAAGCGATGATGCGGTTGATTATGAAGTGAGGAGAATTGAAAATCCCTCCATCCAATATACGTAGATCGCGGACCCTGATGGGCAACTGATGCAAAGGGTCAGCCGATGTCCAAGTATCGATGCAGTAGGCCAAGAAATGGCGGCGCAAGATGTCGCGAGCCTCAAGGAAACAACCGGGAGGCGTGATTTCACCCTCCATCATTTCAAGAGGATAGGTGAAATAGTACATATCGTGGGGTTGACCCAGATGGGCATAGTTGAGGATCAGAGCTGATCCTTCCTTGCGCCCAGCGCGACCCACGCGTTGTATGAAGTTGGCTGGTTTGGGTGGTATGTTGGAATTGCCAGTCACATTCAGACTGCCAATGTCAATACCCATCTCCAATGTCGAGGTAGCTGCCAACACATTGAGCGAGTTTGATTTGGGCCTCTCCTTGAAATCCTTTTCAATCTCTTCACGGCGCCCTCTATCCAATAGGCCGGTATGCTCATGGGCATGCACACGTGGTGACACCTCCCTATTGTAGACTTGCTGATAGTAATTGGCATCGGGAACAGTCAGACGTGAGTAAGTACCTTGGCAGTTATAGTTGAAGCATTTTGCTCCTTCGCCCAAGGTATCCTCCATAGCCACATATAGCACCGACTGGCATTGGTCGCACTTTATGTGTTTCACTCTTCGGCTCACCCATATCTTGTCGGGTATTAAGGCATAATTTCCGCCTCCTTCTCGGGCATAGTTCACGAGTCCGGCCTGCTCCATAGTCTCGAACAGCTTATGGATAAAGTCGTTGAATTTGCTCATATCCTCAGCTGTATAGCCATCATGGAAAACTTGGAAGAAGTAAGTGTTATACCAATTTCGCTTGCCGTTTCCACTGATTACGGCTATGTCAAGCATGTCACTGTTACAACCATTGAATATGATTCCAGGGAGTTTTGGATATTTAACTCCAGAACCAAATGTACGGTTTAAGAAATGAGTAGGATCAAAATCCCAATTTAAACCATAACGATTCAACTTACTATTTCGATATTTGTCTAAGAATGGATGGTCAATGGCTCCATGCACCCTCATGCGTTGCAGTATTGCATAGATGTATTGGCATAGCTCTGCATCCATGGCTGCGATATTCTCCATGCGATTCTCTTCAAGCCATGGCTTCATCAACTTGACCACTTCCATTATATCAGCTTTCTTAAAGAAGGTAGCCGATGAGCCAGTGCGCTCGAGGGTACGACCCAGATGGGCTCGCAAGCCAAACTCTGAGGAGATTTCCCGGTCAACTCGGTGCTCAAATTCATCTTTGAATGCTTGAGTAAACTCCTTGGTGTATGGGTCGCGGTAATGTTTGCTCAAGTCGATATGTTTGGCTAAATCTTCAGGGATAAATCGAGCATAGTACTCCTCTTCATCGACTTGTGCGTGCCAATACTCTCTGAATCCGCGTTGCAGTTGGGCCAACGTAATAGGCTGGTCGCCAAGAGTATTGATGTATTTCTGCATTGACTGTCGGAAGAGGAAGCGGAAAGTGCGAGCCTCGTAAAATCCGGCTTGGTGCGCTGCGTCTTGCACACTGTTGGTGAATACCAACATTTTACGCTGAGCTACATTGTCGGTGTCAAAATCGCTGGCAAGCACTTGACTCACTGCCACGCTCGATAGGGTAGAGGTGCGACCGCCAATGATAGCCACAGTGTTTTGGCCATTGCATTCCGGACAATGGCGTGCCAATTTTTGATTGCCACCTTGGGTTGATGAGGTCTTAAAACAAACCTGCAGCTTTATGTTCTCGTGATTAGGTTGGCTCTCTATTCTTAGGGTTTGTTTATTAACAAAAATTGTATTACTATTTTCTCGGCCCTGTACATAATCGTCAACGGGGGCATGTTGCCCTGTAGCTGTATTCAATAGTTTTACATCTTTGTCTCTGCCCATAAAGGCTATATTCACTTCCCTTACGTCAGAGTGGTACTTGTCATCGGTTTGCCGGATGAGGCTTATCCAACCGCTGGCGCCGCAATCGCGGCAGAAGTACATAGGCAGAGCCACACGGTCTTCATCCTTTTCTGGGTCGTCGCGCCATACAAATTCTGGCTCTTCTTGCACATATCTCAGGATGCCGCTCAGCTCGCGTTGCCACAATTGCACCTGCAGATACAGCATGGGTGTGAGCCTCCCGTTTACTTCTTGTTTGGCGTAGGCGATCAGGGCCAGCAGACTCTCGATTACTGCCAGTTTTGCCTTCTCTGTCAGACTGCGGAAATCACGGCTATCCTCCAACTCGTAGCGCAAATCGTCAATCGAGAGAATGCCTTTCTCCAAAATCTTAAGCAATCTGAGGATAATGCCCTTTTTCCTTAGGGCCTCGGCAGCTGCGATTGGGGATGCGTCAAAGTTGCCGAGCCAAGCTTTGCGGATTCGGCGCATGCATTTGTTTACTGAGTCGTCTGTCTTAAGTTCGCAGTCTTTGAGTTCTCGCGGCGAGGGTAGGGTATCGCTTATGGGTGTTATATAATCCTCGGCTGGGATTCGATGCTCCTCAATTACATTGCTGATGGCAAAGTCTTCGCCAAATACCTTAGAGGCGTATTGGCATAGCTTTTCTTTGCTATCTCTATCACTGCCCAGAGTTGCTGAGGTGCCAATTGGGCATAGCCAATCCTGTGGCAGGTCGAGTTTTAGCTTAAGTCGTCTTACCAGATTTGCCACATCGGTGCCTTGCGCCCCATCGTAGGTATGCAGTTCATCGAGTACCAGATATTTTAGGGCTTTATCATCGGTGCCAAGGTTGCCTTGCCACAACGGCATGAATTTTTGACGCATCAACCCGTAATCCAGCATCTTGAAATTGGTGAGGATTATGTCTGGCACCGTGTCGATTATGGCGTCACGATTCTCGATGATATTGTGAGGACCCATTTCTCGTGGGTACTGGCTTGCGTCAATGCCCTCGCCTACAAACAGTCCAGCTGTCACCCGGCCTTTCAGACGCTCGTCATTCCAGATGGTCTCTGCCAATCTCATGGCTTGGTCTGAGGCGAGAGCGTTCATCGGGTACATGATGATGGCCTTTATGCCGGGCTTATGTTCGTGTCGGTTGCATTGGTAGCAGTAATCGAGTATTGGATAGAGGAAGCACTCAGTCTTACCTGAGCCGGTGCCAGTGGTGAGAATCGTTGGCTCGGGTTGATGGCCGTTTATGGTGAGTTGCCTGAATGCTTGCAGCTGATGGCGGTAGGGAGTGAAACCAGGCTTAATCACCAGGGGGATTTGGTCAATCTCTTCTTGGGTTGCCGCCACAAAAGGTGTCTTCAAGGAGATGTAGGGCCCCTTGAAGATGCCAGTCTCTTTGTCCTCTATGAATCGATAGAAGGCATTGGCCACCTCGCTCTCCTTAAATGGGAAAGTGGCCTTAATATACTCTATTACAGAGTCTCTTACCTCTCGGGCTTGTTGCAGTGGCAGCATAAGTTTTGGCTCTTGTAGTCGGTTCTTGTTGCTTATCTTTGAACTTTGAACACGCGTGTTCAAAGTCCTTATCCCTTATTTTGGAGATTTTGAACACGCGTGTTCGAAATCTTTTTTCTCTTATTTTGAATTTTGAACACGCGTGTTCAAAATCTTTTTCCCTCTTATTTTTGAGGATTTTGAGGGTTAAGGAGGTGGGAGAAGTGGGACCAGGCGCGGCGGTAGTCGGCGATGCGGTCGCAGCGGTCGTATGGGGCCTCGTAGGTGATTACGCGGCCGGCGTATAGCTCGGAGGTGAGGGTGTGGTCATAGGTAGGGGAGACACCCTCATAGGCCATCGAGCCCAGCTCGTCGACTGGGTCGCCGATGGGATTGCCCTTGATGGCATCCCAGGTCTTGCGGTCAACGCCTACGCCATTCAGTCCTTTTGAGCAGGTGAATACAATGCGACCATTGCGGTCATACCAAGTATCCTTTTCGTTTTGCTGCAGTACCGGGAACTGGATATCATACATCATTATCAGCTCATCCAGTGTCAATCCCAAAGCCATAGCAGCCAGCACGTCAATCTCAACCAGGGCCAGACGCCTCTCAAAATAGTTGCGCAGAGGGGTGTAATGGCACCAAGTAGATGTCAACTCACTCCAAGGAGCCAAACGTTGGTCCTCTAAGCTCCATTGCTCATCTCGATATTCTTCATCCCAACATTCGCTCCATAAATCAGCATAACGATTGGTGAGACAATTGAGGCGAAGGGCGCGAATAAAAAGAGAATTTTTAAATCTATCCTCAATTCCTAATGGGAATTTTGCAATTCTATTTTCTGTAAGATTACTCATTCCCATAGTTTTCACTAAGAAATCAAAGGGAAGTGAGGCCAAAAGGCCACCAAGCTCTACTATATGAGAAGTAGATTTGAAAACTATACTTCTTACACCTTCTATTTGAGATGACTTGGGTGGGAGTATAGCGCCAGTGAGGGTACGTTCTCCAGAACCTCCACCAGTCATCTTACGAATAGCTACTTTATAATAATCCATCCAACATTCATAAATAGGGGCTCCATTCTCATCTTGACCAATTTGAAAGCCTTTTATCTCATTTCTAAATTGCATCAAGGGTTGAGCTGGTATATAGTTAGTCCTGACAGAGTAATCATCTGATATGCTCTCCAAATCAATGACATCGTAGTCGCTATTTTGAGTACATCGGAGCCGAGGAGTTTTATAGACCGGATTCCCGACATAAAAGTGGGGGCCGCTATAAATCATCTCTTGTAAGTCCCAATTAGGGAATTTTGTTATTCGTTGAATGTGTCCATCATTCACTCCACTTGTTTCTTCAAAGCCACGTTCGATTATATTCTCTTTATTATCAATATGGTATTTAAAGGAACCAATCTTTTTTAAAATATTGACAATTTCTACAGAATGGAGAGGAACCATAGTGGCTGAAGCCCACTCTTCTTCACAATTAAGAGTGGCTAAGACTTTTAATTCATTTTCGGTTATAGATACAATTCTGTCCCTATGAGCCTCTGTATTCCATTTACCTTTTACGTCTTTTATTCCTTTACATTGTCCCACGCCATTATGGGTAAAACATTTATAAATTGTATCTGGATGGAATAAATTGCTTATAGACGCGAAGCGCGGTGATGAACTTCTGGGACCCAGAAGTTGATCACCATACGCAGTATGGTGATGAACTTCTGGAAAGAGTCGTAGTTCATTATTGTACTGAAAGTGATATCTTAGTCTCTTATATAGCTCGCGGCGCAGAGGCTGCCCATTAGGATCATCATATATACTTTCAGGAGTGAGTAGGCCTATGTAGCCATTCTCAGAGGCTAAGTCAAATGAATTGACTAATATACACTTATATAGATTGGTCTGCTGGCCAGCAAGCAGAGGATAGTTGATGTATGCATTGAGGAAAGCCGATTGGCCTCCTATTTCAAGCAATTCTAATACGTACACGGCTGATAGCTTGGGGTCAGCCAAGAGTTGAGCCTTCTTGGCACGAGCCTCCGGTGCTGATAGCTTATGTATCACCACTTCGGGGAATCGTTCTGACATTACGTCCTTGTCATCAAACTGTAATTTTATCCATGGAGGATTTCCACAGATGATGTCGAAACCATCGCGGAGCCAGAATACCTCAAGGAATTCGAGCATGGGGTGGAAGAAGCGATAGCGGTCGCGTAGACACACGATGATAGAATGGCGTTTAGGATGATTGCGAGCCCATGAGGAGAGTTCTTCACCCTCGGCGGATGTCAACAAATCCTTGATGGATTCGTAATTTTTGTCTTTTCCTGAAAAAAGTTGACTCATAAAGAAGTCAACAATGAAAGGAAAA
>JAJBUH010000251.1 GCA_020860445.1 Bacteroidales bacterium
TTGGCGCTCTCGCCTCGAATTGGAGAGAATTTTAAAATTTACCGAAGTATTGTTTAGGTAGTTTAAGGTAAAAATTAAGGTAGAGGGAATTGAAAAGGGTATTTTTCTTGACCCTCTCCTTTTTACTCACATTACAGTTTATTGAATTATGAATAGAGCTTGGCTTTTATTATTGGTAGCGCTGTGGCAAATGGCTTATCCCAAGAGCAATTGTATCGTGAATGGCGTACCTTGGTTTGATGACAATGGCAATCCAGTAAACGCACATGGAGCCTGCATACTGCAGGAAGATGGTCGATATTATCTGTTTGGAGAGTGGAAAAGTGATGGTTCTAATTCTTTTCCGGGATTTTCATGTTATTCCTCTGATGATTTGGTGAATTGGAAATTTGAGAATGTTGTGCTTGGAGTGCAAAGCGAGGGTATACTCGGGCCCAATCGAGTGGGCGAGCGCGTAAAAGTGATGAAATGCCCAGCCTCTGGCGAATATGTAATGCTTATGCATTGCGACGACCTTGAGTATAAAGATCCCTATATCGGATATGCAACTAGCTCCACAATCAGTGGCCAATATGAATTCCAAGGTCCACTGTTGTTTGAGGGCAAGCCTGTAAAGCGATGGGACATGGGCACATTTCAAGACACCGACGGTTCTGGTTATTTGCTCATACACCATGGACCAGTGCTGAAATTGTCAGCCGACTATCATTCTGTCGAGAGGAAAGCGGCTTATGTTGAGGACTGTGGAGAATCTCCAGCCATGTGTAAAAAGGATGGCCTCTATTACCTGTTTTATTCTGACCTAACGGCTTGGGAAAAAATGACAATTTCTATTTTACCTCACCAAGCATCGAGGGCCCATGGGTGAAGCGTGGATTATTCTGCCCTAAGGGGGCCCTGACCTATAATTCACAGACAACCTATGTGTTTATGCTTAAGGATGACGAAGATGTAATCCCGATGTTTATGGGCGACCGATGGTCATATCCCCTCCAAGCGTCAGCGGCCACTTATGTATGGATGCCATTGCAAATCGAGGGCGAGAAAGTATCGATACCTGAATACTGGCAATGCTGGGATGCCTCGGCTGTGGCTCCAGTAGATTTATTAGCTAAAGCTAAATCAGTAGATATCGACTCTTTGCCCATTTCTATTTTATGGCATAAGCATGATGGATTAATATCTTCTAATACCCAAGGCGGTTCATTGGTAATACCTTTTGTGGGTACTCGCGCAGCCATTACGGGAGAATCCAACTCTCACGGAGGGTATGCCCGCGTAAGCGTACTTGATAAGGAAGGGGACAAACGCTATCAAGGCTTGGTTGATTTCTATAGCTTAAATTCTGAGAGAGCCATACGCCTTATTACTCCAGAGCTCCCCTACGGTGAATATCAACTGCAAATCGAGGTCACGGGCATTTCACCTATTTGGGATGACAAAAATGGGCATGAATTTGGCAGCGATAATACCTATGTCAACATAGAAAAAATCTATAGTTTTGCTGATTGACAATCAGTAAAATTTCTTACTTTTGCATCTGATTTACCTTAAATCCTACAATTTGTGAGTTATGACAAACAAGTCCATAAAATATATACTCTTCATTTTCCTGCTTTCTATCTCTATGCAGACCCTTACAGCCGGGATAACATACAAGACCAACCCCACTACAGGCGCGATCGAGAGCTTAAACATAGATAATGACTCTGCCAGCATGAACTGGCTTGTATCCACCGACGGCTCTCAGTATCCATGGGTGACCAATCGGTATGGATGGGGCTTGGGCCGTTTCACTGTGACAAGAAACCATCAATCGTCAGCGCATTGGTGGAGGGAGCCTAATGCGCTCTCTTCTGATGGCGCTTCTGTCACCTATCAAGATGGCGGAATTCAAATCAATGTAGAACGTCAATCACAAGAAAATGGCGATTTGGTAGAAACATATCGCATCACAAATGTGGGCAAAGAAGTCGCTGCTGTCCAAGACTTGGCTCTCTTTACTCCTTTTAATGACAACTA
The DNA here is from genome assembly GCA_020860445.1 of Bacteroidales bacterium. Taxonomy (GTDB): domain Bacteria; phylum Bacteroidota; class Bacteroidia; order Bacteroidales; family Muribaculaceae; genus CAG-873. The sequence continues at coordinate 2,023 of JAJBUH010000251.1, forward strand.
TCCAGATTCAAAGACATGCATCAGCCAGCGCGCTCATGCCCACATTTGGCCAGGGGAAAATGCTGCCTGGGTGAATGCTTTGAGAATGGGAGGCAATGCTCCCCACTTGGGGCTGGTAGTGACCGAGGGCTCTATTGTGGGTTATGAGGTGAATGAGCGCGGCAGAGACAAAGCCAACTCGCAATACCGAGGCATCTTTGCCTTGCGCCTCCCCGACCTTTGGCTATCGCCTGGCCAAAGCTATACGTTGCAATGGCGTATCTTCTCTCATCAAGGCAATCAAGATTTCTTATCGCAAGTGATAAAATATTGCGGCACTTATCTATCGGCCGACAAATATGTGGGCCAAGTAGGCGACACTATCACTGTTGTGGCCAATGCCAGAGTGACGTCTTACCAAAATCTCAAAAATGTGAGCGCCAAGGTCAACGGCCATTCTATTCCAGTCAAGGAAGCTTTCGGTGGCTATACCATGAAGGTCCCCGTAACCGAGATTGGCGAAATGCGGTTGGATTTTCATTATAATGGCAAGACCACCCACGCCGACCTATTGGGCATTCCCACCGAGCAGGAATTGATGGACCGACGTATCTCCTTCATCTTAGAACGCCAGCAGATGAATCGGCCCGAGGATACGCGCTATGGCGCCTATATGATATATGATTGCGAGGGAGATTCGATTTACTTGAATGACACGCCAAATTGCAATCCTGTAGACCGCGACGAGGGAGCCGAGCGCACTGGCATGGGCGTACTCATGGCTAAGATGTATCGGCTCACTGGCGATACTGCTATGTTACATTCTGTAGAGAACTATGCCAGTTTTGTTAGAAATAAGCTGCAGACAACTGATTATAAGACTTTTTCCAGCGTAGATCAGACTAATCGTAATCGTGGGTATAATTATATGTGGGTGGCCGACTTGTATTTTCAGCTTTGCTTAGCCACTGGCAATAAACAGTATGCTCAGGATGGGTATCTGACCCTGCAATCCATGTTTAATCAGTTTGGTTATGGGTTCTATGCCATCGATATCCCTGTGCTTTCCAGCATCGAGGCTCTAACAAAGGTGGGGATGAAGCGTGAACTTAAGACCTTGCTTAAGGATTATGAAAAGATAGGGGACAACATGATTGCTATCGGCCTCGACTATCCAGCCCATGAAGTGAACTTTGAGCAGAGCATTGTGGCTCCAGCCGTAGAATTCTTGACTCAGATGCACTTGGCTACTGGCGACAAAAAGTATCTGGCCGAAGCTGAGCGTCAAATCCCTGTTCTTGAGGCTTTCAACGGTATGCAACCCAGTTATCATCTTAGCGATATAGGCATCCGACACTGGGATGGCCACTGGTTTGGCAAGCGCGAAATGTTTGGGGATACCATGCCTCACTATTGGTCAACTATTACAGCGGCTGCTTTTCATTATTATTACCAGATCACTGGAGATGGATATTTTGAGAAGAAGGCTCAGAATATAGTGCACAACAATCTTTGTCTCTTTTTTTGCCGATGGCTCTGCCTCATGCGCCTATCTCTATCCTGATAAAATCGATGGTGCCCAGGGTGGCTTTTACGATCCTTATGCCAACGATCAGGATTGGGCCCTTGTTTACTACCTAAGGGTAATGAAAAATTTATGATTATATGAAAAGGGAAATAATAGTTATAGCCATTGCCTTTGTGGTAAGATTTGTATCATTCGGGGCGACGTGGAGCTCGGGATGCCATCTCACAGCTGTCATCGACACCGCAGATTATCCCATGCTTGCGTCTGCCTATGGGCTGCTGCATCGCGACTTGATGTCAGTGCTTGGATCTGAGCTTTCGATTGGTTCGCCTGGAGAAATAGAGGTGTCCATTAACCCCCATTGTCCTGATCTATACGGCCTCAGCCAGGCTTTTAAGCTCGAGTCAGAGACCGATGGACAAATATCAATCATTGGAAGCGATGAGGCAGGAGCAGCCTATGGCATAATAGAATTGACGCGTCTGCTGGGAGTTTCCCCTTGGGAATGGTGGGCTGATGCTAAGCCTATGCCTCAGGAGACTTTTTCTTTGGCCGAGGGCTATAGCACTGTACAATCCCCGTCTGTGGAATATCGTGGCATTTTTATCAACGATGAGGACTGGGGCCTTATGCCATGGAGTTGCCAGAATTATGAGCCCGCTGAGCCAGGCCGCATAGGGCCTCAGACAACGGCTCGGATATTTGAGCTAATGCTGCGCCTACGTGCTAATTATTACTGGCCTCCGATGCATGAATGCACTTACCCTTTCTTCCTTACTCACGGGAATCGAGAAATAGCGAAAAAATATGGGATTTATGTAGGTGGGAGCCATTGCGAACCTATGGCCTCCTCGGCCGCTACCGAGTGGAAATTGCGCGGCCATGGAGATTATGATTATGTAAACAATCCAGAGATGGTGTATGAGTTTTGGGAAGAACGTGTTAAAGAGGTTGCGGATCAGCCAATAGTCTACACTATTGGAATGCGAGGGATACACGATGGAGCAATGCAAGGCGCCGCTACAACTGAAAGCCAAAGAGATGTGCTGACGCGCGTCTTTAACGATCAGCGCCATCTTTTGGCTCGATACGTAAATGCAGATTCGACCCAGGTGCCCCAGGTCTTTATCCCATATAAGGAAGTGCTTGATGTGTACAATTCGGGATTAGAGATACCCGAGGATGTGTGTCTGATGTGGTGTGATGACAATTATGGATACATTAAGCATTTTCCCAACGCTGAAGAATCAACCAGGACTGGTGGCAATGGCGTATATTATCATGTATCCTATTGGGGGCGTCCTCATGATTATCTTTGGCTCGGTACCGCCAGCCCCTACCTTCTTTATCAGCAAATGGAACAGGCTTATGAAAGTGGCATCCGTAGAATGTGGATTCTAAATGTAGGCGATATCAAAGCTGCCGAGTACCAGACAGAATTATTCTTAGACATGGCTTGGGATTTTCATAAGATAGCTGCCCAAGGCCCACAGAGACATCTTCAATCTTTCTTAGAGCGCGAGTTTGGCATTGATGTCGCTGAAAAGCTTACAGAAGTTATGGATACCCATTATCGATTGGCTTTTGTGCGTAAGCCTGAATTCATGGGCGCCACTCGCGAAGAGGAATGGGACACTCCTCAATGGCGTGTAGTAAAAGACCTGCCCTGGGATATTGAATACATCAACAACCGCCTCTCTGAATATCAGGGCATTGGCTTAGCTGTCAAGGAAATTGAAGAACTTTTGCCTCAATGTCGCAGAGATGAGTTTTACCAATTGGTAAGATATCCGGTGCAAGCTTCAGAGCAGATGAATATCAAATGTCTTTCGGCTCAATTGGCTCGCCATGGCTTAGAGGACTGGAATCGCTGCGATGAGGCCTACGATAGCATAGTAAGCCTTACTCGGTACTATTCTGAGCTTCAGGGCGGCAAATGGAGAGGAATTATGGATTGTCAGCCCCGAAATCTCCCCGTGTTTGCTCCTTTGGAGCACCGCAAAGATTCAACAAGCATGCCAATGCATAAAAAACCTATTGCAACGATCAATGCTACAGACATTGGGGGAGAATCTTACCAAGGGCTGGGATACAGTGGCAGTAGCGCTTTGCTGCGGCAAAATCATACTTACCCAGTAAGTTTGCCAGCGCAAGAAGACAAATCCTATGAGGTGCAATTTTGTTTTATCCCAACTCATCCTCTCATAGGGACTTCGCTAAGAATTAGAGTGGCGGATGACAATGGCAATGCGATGGAATTTGACTATGCTACCCGGGGCCGAAGCGAGGAATGGAAAGAAAATGTTCTAAATAATCGTTCAATTCGTTCTTTTTATACTTCCAATGCACAATCCCTTACCATCAAAGCTTTAGACCCAGGCATCATTTTAGACCAAATCTTGGTCTTTGAGCTTTGATGGTAATCGACTCCTTTAGCCATAATTAACTTGGCAGTCATCTGAATTATGAGTGATAACTTTAAAACTTTTATATGGACCAATATTTTGCTTCTGAGTATAGATACGAAGCCGATTGCGTGGGTTATCGGCGTTGTGGCGATAGCGGCCTATTGCTGCCAAAGGTAAGCCTTGGTTTCTGGCACAACTTTGGCAGCGTGGATCCCTACCAACGCTCCAAGGACATCACCCGCTACGCCTTTGATCACGGAATCACCCATTTCGACCTTGCAAACAATTATGGCCCTGTGTATGGCAGCGCCGAGGAGACCATGGGTCGCCTTATGGATGATACTTTCCGCCCTTATCGCGACGAATTGGTAATCAGCACTAAGGCTGGCTATGATATGTGGCCAGGTCCTTATGGCAACTGGGGGTCGCGCAAATATCTGATGGCAAGTCTCGATCAAAGTCTAAAACGAATGCATCTTGACTATGTGGATATATTCTACAGTCATCGCTATGACCCTAACACCCCGCTGCGTGAAACTCTTCAAGCTCTGGTGGACATAGTCCAGGTTGGCAAAGCTCTGTACGTGGGCATTTCGCGTTGGCCTCTCGATGCATTCAAATTTGCTTATCAATATCTGATGGAGCGGGATGTGCCTCTGCTCATATATCAAGGCCGCTTAAACCTTCTCGATCGTTCCCCAATCGAAGAGGGCATCCTTGATTTTTGTCAAGAAAAAGGTGTGGGCTTCATCTCATTCTCTCCCTTGGCCCAAGGGTTGCTTACCGACCGTTATCTAAATGGCATCCCACAGGATAGCCGCATGGCTCGCAATGGGTCGCTAAAAGGGAGTATGCTTACTCCCGAGTTGCTGACAAAAATAAGGGCTTTCAACGCTGAGGCTGCATCTCACAATCTTAAGCTTTCTCAATATGCCCTTCGATGGATACTGGATCAGCCTGGAATCACCTCAGTCCTAATAGGAGCAAGCTCCATAGGACAGCTTGAGACCAACCTCCAAGCCGTGAAATAGAGTACGCTATTCTCTGTCTATGAATTTTCATCTGAGGGGTAAATTTATGGAAAAACGGATTTTTACCATGCAACGATAACTGTTTTATTGATTCAAAACAGAGGAAATCCCCTATAATCAGCGGAATCTACCCAAATTTGGGTAGATTCCGCTGATTATGGGGGATTTTTGTAAACTGGAGCCTATTTTTCTAATGCTTGCTGGATGTCAGCGATGAGGTCGTCGGCATCCTCAATGCCGCAGCTGAGGCGGATTAGATCGGGAGCGATGCCAGCTTGGGCAAGTTGCTCATCGCTGAGCTGGCGATGGGTATGGCTGGCCGGGTGTAGCACGCAACTGCGAGCGTCAGCCACATGGGTGGCGATGCGTATCAAGCGCAGCGAATCCATGAATCGGATAGCTCGGTCGCGGTCGCCCTTGAGGCCGAATGCCAACACGCCGCATGAGCCATTGGGCAGATATTTCTGTGCCAATTCGTAGCTTGGCGATGATGGGAGGCCGGGATAGTTAACCCAAGCCACACGCGGGTCATTCTCCAAGAACTCAGCAATTTTCTGCGCGTTGCGGCAGTGCTGAGCCATGCGCAGATGCAGGGTCTCGAGGCCGAGGTTGAGGATATATGAGTTCATAGGGCCAGGTATGCTGCCGAGGTCGCGCATCAGCTGAGCCACGCACTTAGTGATGTAGGCATTTTTGCCAAATGCCTTAGTGTATGTGAGGCCGTGGTAAGATTCATCGGGTGTGGTGAGGCCAGGATATTTATCAGCATGGGCATCCCAGTCAAAGTTGCCGCTGTCGACTATGCAGCCGCCGACTTGTGCGCCATGGCCATCCATATATTTGGTGGTAGAGTGAGTTACGATGTCGCAACCCCAATCAAATGGATTGCAGTTGACCGGCGTGGCAAAGGTGTTGTCTACGATCAATGGCACGCCATGCTTATGAGCCAGCTTGGCAAATCTCTCGATGTCGAAGACTTTGCAACCGGGGTTAGAGATGGTCTCGCCGAATACCAGCTTGGTGTTGGGGCGGAATTCTGCCTCAATCTCCTCATCGGTAGCGTCGGGCGAAACAAAGGTGCACTCGATGCCGAGCTTCTTCATCGTGACCCCGAAGAGGTTGAATGTGCCACCGTAGATGTCATTGCATGAGATGAAATGGTCGCCAGCGCCGCAGATGTTGAACACTGCGTAGAAATTAGCGGCTTGGCCGCTCGATGTGACCATAGCGCCAACGCCGCCCTCGAGGGCGCAAATCTTTGCGGCCACTTGGTCGTTGGTGGGATTCTCCAGACGGGTATAGAAATAGCCCTTTTTCTTGAGGTCGAAGAGCATAGCCATCTCTTCGGAATTGGCGTAGTTGAATGTTGTGCTTTGTATTATCGGTAGCTGGCGCGGTCCTCCATTCTCGGGCTGCCAACCAGCTTGCACACACAGCGTAGCTTTGCTTAGTTTGCGATCCATATTGGTTTATCAGTTTATGGCTGCAAATTTAAGAAAAATTTCAAAGAAAATCGCTACCTTTGCAACATAACTTTACGGATTTAACGTAAAGCCCCTCTATGACATTTATTTAAACAGAAGGTTATGGTAAGAAGAAACGAACAGAAAGTGGCTATCTTTGAGGATACCATGCGCAGATGCGATACAGTGCCCGAGACTGAGTTTATCTTTGGCGATATCAAGATTGAGCCCAAGCCAGGCAAATGCAAGGTCAAAGTGATTGACAGCGATACATTTACGGCTTGTCGCCCCGGTGATGTTGCTCTGAATTTCGCCAGCGGCTGGGTGCCAGGCGGAGGCGTGACCAAGGGTTCGACCGCTCAGGAGGAGGACCTCTGCCGCCGTTCGTCATTGTATCGGGGATTGACCTCGCCCGAGGGCAAGCCATTCTATAACGCCAATCATCGTCGACCCAATATCAGTACCAATGCCATGCTGCTGTCGCGCGATGTTGAGGTGATAAAGGACAAGAATTATGACCTGCTGCGCCAGCCATTTGAGGTGGATGTGCTCACCGTAGCCGCTCCTCGCCTATGCGATGGCATGCCTTGCAGTCAGGAAGAACTGGATGAAGTGCTGCGCAGCCGCATTGAGGCCATCGTGAAGACGCTTGCTGCCAATGGCTATCGCCGCGCCATCCTCGGGGCCTGGGGATGCGGTGCCTACGGCAACGATCCCGTAGCCGTGGCTCGTTATTTCCACGAATCCCTCGACCGCTATACCGGCTATTTCGATGAAATCATCTTCGCCATCCCCCTCGGTCGCCGCGACCAAAACCTCTACCTCTTCTCCCAAGAATTCAAATAAAGCCTCACAAGGGAAAATCCCCTATAATCGGCGGAATCTACCCAAATTTGGGCAGATTCCGCCGATTATAGGGGATTTTTGTTAGTAGGGGATGGGGGATTTGGGGAGGGTGGTGGAGCCCCAGGTGCCTCGGTCGAGGTTACGGTAGCCGGCGGCTTCGCGCACGTGGTGGGCCTCGACCTCGGGCGAGGCTTCGAGGTCGGCGATGGTGCGAGCCACCTTGAGGATGCGGTCGTAGGCGCGAGCGCTCATGTCATATTTCACCATCAGTTTTTCGAGGATGCCGCGACTCTCGTCGTTGAGCTTGACCCATTTTTGCAGAAGCTTGCTGCCCATCTGCGCATTGCAATGCACATGCGGCACATCGCGGAAGCGATTCTCCTGAATCGCGCGTGCCGCAATCACACGCTGGCGTATCGCCGCGCTCTTCTCCCCCTGGCCGCGCTGGGCCAGTTTCTCAAACGGCACTGGCAGAATCTCGACCTGGATATCGATGCGGTCGAGCAGCGGCCCCGAGATGCGATTGAGATATTTCTGCACCGCCCCCGGTTGACAGGTGCATGGCTTAGTGGGATGATTGTAATATCCACAGGGACACGGGTTCATGCTCGCCACGAGCATAAAGCCTGCCGGATAGTCCACGCTGTAGCGGACACGCGATATGCTGATAGTGCGGTCCTCGAGCGGCTGACGCAGCACCTCGAGCACCCCACGCGAAAATTCTGGAAATTCGTCAAGAAACAGTATGCCATTGTGAGCCAGCGATATCTCGCCTGGCTTGGGATTATTGCCACCGCCCACCAGAGCCACTGGCGAAATGGTATGATGCGGCGAACGGAATGGCCTGACAGCCATCAGCGACGTGCCGCCGCGCAGAGTGCCAGCTACCGAGTGAATCTTAGTGGTTTCTAACGCTTCGCGCAGCGACAGCGGTGGCATGATAGTCGGTAATCGCTTGGCCATCATTGACTTGCCCGACCCGGGAGGGCCAACCAGCAATATATTATGGCCGCCGGCGCAAGCCACCTCAAATGCTCGCTTCACATTCTCCTGACCGCACACGTCACAGAAATCATCCTCAAACTCCACGCTCGCCTTGGCAAATTCCTCGCGCGTATTCACAATAGTCGGCTCGATGCCCCCCTTACCGCACAGAAATTCCACCACCTGGCGCAGATTCTCAGCCCCGTACACCTCAAGATTATTGACAGTGGCACCCTCAACGGCATTCGCCTTAGGCAGAATCATTCCCTTGAATCCGAGTTCGCGAGCCTTGATAGCCATAGGCAGCACGCCACGGATGGGCGACAATGAGCCATCGAGCGACAGCTCGCCCATAATCATATATGTCCCCGGTTCGGGTACAGGGTCAATTTGCTGAGTGCCAGCCAAGATACCCACAGCAATAGGCAGGTCGTAGGCAGCGCCCTCCTTGCGCACATCCGCTGGAGCCATATTCACTACAGTCGAGCGGTGAGGGAATTGGTATCCGCTCTCCTTGATTGCCGAGCGCACACGCTCAAGACTCTCCTTGACGGCAGTGTCGGGGAGGCCAACGATTGAAAAAGTGGCACCGATTCCGATCGATACCTCAACTGTGACTACTATAGCATCTATGCCGGTGACGGCGGCTCCCTGTATCTTGACAAGCATGGTGTGAAGTAATGAAAAATGAAAAATGAGAAATGAAAAATGAAAATGAGGAGTTTTTTCAGGGGTATCCGATGAGAATCCGTGAAATCCGTGGTTTTTGGTCTTTATGGATAGTATCCGTGTAATCCGTGTAATCCGTGGTTTTCAGAGGGTTCAGTGGTGGGCTTTGCTCTCCTTATAGGCGGCGACGGTGGCGGCGATGCCACGGTCGAGGTCAAATTGGGGATTGAATCCGAAGTCGCGCTGGGCATCGCTGACATCGCAGCTCCAATTCCTCTGCTTCATGATTTTGAATTTGTCGCGATTGAGGGTCGAGGGCTGCAGCCGCGCCTTGCCCCACATCTCAGCCCCGAACGAGGCCAGGTACACCGCCCACATCGGCAACTTGAGCGGCAATGCCCATTTGCCGCCGAGATGCTTGAGCACAATCTGGCGAAACTCCTTCTGGGTATAGCTGCGCGGTTCGCTGATGATGTATTTCTTCTTTTCTACGCCAGCCTTGAAGGCGTCAAACATCGCATTTACCAAGTCCTCGACGTAGATAAATGTCAGCAGTTGCTTGCGATAGCCCATCCCCACATCGATATGGCGGTCGATGCTCTTGATCATCATCAGATAATCCTTTTCGTGAGGGCCGTACACGCCCGTGGCGCGGAAGATAATCCAAGGAAAATCCGGGAGGGTCTCAAGATATGTCTCAGCCTTGATCTTAGACAAGCCGTAGCGGGTGTTGGGATTGGGAATAGTGCGGCTTGTGATGGGGGTATAGTCCTTCTCATCGGCTGGACCCAGAGCCGATAGCGAACTCATAAAGAGGAATCTCTTAGGCACCATGCCGCAGTTGATCAGCGCTTGGCAAAAATCCCTAAGATACAGATAGTTGATGCGGTTGAAATCCTGGAAGTTGGCGCATTTCGTGGCTCCGAGGTTCCAGATGATATAGTCCCAACCACGGTCAGATGGCGCATTTTCCATCAGAGCCTCGCGCAACTGGTCGGGGTTGTCATAGTCAAAAGTCACAAGCTCAACCGGCAGCTCATCGAGATATCGGGTCGAGGTCGTTTCCCTCACCCCGGCCCAAACGTTGTAGCCGCGTTCCACGCCGATTTTGGCAATGAAGCCCCCAATGAAACCGCCAGCTCCGATTATGAGCAGCGTTGGTCTTGGAGTTTTTGATGGTTGTTGTGACATTTCTCTATTTTTCTAATTTCAGGTATTGGTCGTAAGTTATATATTTGCCTTTGAGTAGCCCCAGGGTCACCTTTTTGCGCTTAAAGGCGTTGAGCTCGTCGATGCACATCTGCGCAAATTCTGGCCCATCCCAGTTTTGCTTTTTAGCGTAAGTCTCGGCAATGGCCCAGAGCAATGGCTCGTCATACGATAGGCGCATCATATTTTTGGCGCACTGTCTCTTGCTGAGCGGGTGGGGATATTTGCGCGAACGATTGATGTCGATAAAGTATATTTTGGAATGATGAGGCGAGACCTTCTCGCTGAATATGTTGCTCAGATTCGGGTCGCCAAACATCAGACCGTGGATATGGCCCATCGCCAACTCGCACGCCAGGTCATCAATCAGATTAGGCGAGGGGGATGCCGGGTTGAGCACCTCGTTGAGAGGGCGACCGGGGCAGACAGTCGACACAAAGTAGCTGTCAACCACCTTTTTGCCATCCTTGATGAGGATATAGGCTACGCCGTCGGGGGTATTGAGCCCGAGGTCATGGAATATCTGGGCAAACTCGTAGGCTTTTTTGGCCTTGCCGGTTTTGGCGAATCGGTATTGCAGCTGCTTTAGGATGTTGGGCTTCTGGTAGCGCTTGACAATGAGGGTGGTATTGCCAAGCTTAATCTCCTTCACCTCATTGCGGCCACGATAGAGAGTGCGACCCACAGAGTCAAACTCGTCAGGCAGCTGCTCGATCTGCTTGGCGAGGGCCTCATATTTGGGGTTGACTACCACTATCTTGTCCATTTTTCTCAGAATTTATATCAGCAAAATTACTAATTTCTAACAATATTACCAAAAAATTGATTGTCAACCTAAGTCTCAAAATCAAAAATAATCATTAATTTTGCAATTAAGTAAAGGATTATACTAGAATTAAGTTAGGATGGAGTATTATTATGTCCGGATGGTGAGTGCGTAGCACGATACTTGTCTGTTAACCCCACATGGGGTGCGTAGCACGGAATGTGGGGTACAAAATGCGAAACATCTCTTAGGGATGAGTGCGGTAGCACGGCTCTCTATCAGAGATAACATCACGCCTGGCAAGAGCCGTGCTACCGAACTCATCCTTGCTACGGAATAGTTATTCCCTCCCCCACATTCCGTGCTACGCACTCCATGTGGGGGTTAACAGACAAGTATCGTGCTACGCACTGATAAATGCACTCTATGTTAATTTGAAAATGACAGATTTCTTAAAAACATCACCCTAGATCAAATGAAAAACTACGTAGTAGTCTGGGTGTGGTAATTAATTGAATTGATCAAAATTAAAAAATGAATAAAGATATGCGAGTAATAGCGGTGGTGGTGACGTATAATAGGCGGGAGCTGCTGAAGAGGACTGTTGAATGCCTGAGGCAGACGCCGGGATTGGCTGGGATTATCATTGTGAATAATTCCAGCACCGATGGCACGGGCGATTGGCTGGCCGAGCAAAAGGACCTGCAGGTGATAACTCAGTCCAATGTGGGCGGTGCCGGCGGCTTTTGTGCTGGCATGAAGCGCGCCTACCAGGACGGTGCCGACTGGATCTGGTGCATGGACGATGACGTGTTCCCTCGCCCCGACTGCCTCGAGCACATGATGGTTTACGCCAAGGATGGCGTGGGCATCGTGTCGCCGCGCCGCATGATGGATGGCGAAATATTCACTACCGAGTTTCAAGGCTACAACTTCACCAATCCCTTTGGCTCGACCTACGAGGGCAAGCTGCGCAAACAATCAGTCACTGAGGCCCTTGAAATCCAAGGCGCAGCCTTTGAGGGGCTGCTGATTTCTCGCCATCTGGTCGAGAAGATTGGCTATCCCAACAAAGACCTATTCATCTTTTACGATGACACCGACTATTGCCTACGCGCTGTCCGCGCCGGATTCAAGATTATCTACGCGCCTGATGCATTGCTCGACAAGCAGAAATTTTTTGACCAAGCCACTTGGGTCGAGCGCAATCGCAAGAAGCGTTGGAAGCGTTTCTACCAGGTGCGCAATGGCGCCTACCTCAATCATCACTACGGCGAGAATTTCGGCGTACGCTATCTGCGCAGCTTTATCAATGTGGCTGGGTACATGGCAATAGCGGCCACCTCGGCTCTATGCAGCAACAGCTACAAATTGGCCGACGTGGCTCGCTTTTGGCGCGCTTATCGCGATGGGATTAAGGAGCAATTGGGCATCCTGCCACCCTTAGAGTGAAGGCATCTCGATGATTTCTGAGAGGATGGAGACAGCCTCCTCGACAGTTGGCACGTTGGATATCAGGAATGAGCGGCGCCCGGCGCGGTCGCGTATTTGCACTCGCTTGGGATTGCGCTGCAGATAGTTGAGCAAGCGGCCAAACATTGGACTCTGATAATATGCCTTATTAGTCTCGCTCACAAAGAACAGATACAGCGAGCCCTGCTTCATCACAATCTTCTCGATGCCAAGGCGATGGCCCAGGCGGCGCAGACGCGGTATGCGCAGCAGTTCGGCTGCCTGCTTAGGTATGCGGCCGAAACGGTCTTCGAGGCGGCTCTTGAATGCTTGCAAGTCGGTTTCGCGCTCGATGCCGTCGAGTTCGCGGTACAGATTGATGCGTTCGCTCTCGGTAGGCACGTAGTCGTAGGGGAATAGCAGTTCCAGGTCGGTCTCGATATTGGTATCAACCACATAATCCTGCTCACCCTCAGCGTCTTTGCCAGCATCGCTCTGTAGCACATCGGCAAATTCCTCGGTGCGCAATTCGGTCATAGCCTCATGCAAAATGCGCTGATATGCCTCATATCCCAGGTCGGCTATGAAACCGCTCTGCTCAGCGCCAAGCAGATTGCCAGCGCCTCGGATATCCAGGTCTTGCATGGCGATATGGATCCCGGAGCCCAAATCCGAAAAACTCTCGATAGCTTGCAGTCTGCGCCTTGCCACCGGCGTGAGCGGATTGCCCGGCGGCACAAGCAGATAGCAGAACGCCTTGCGCGATGAGCGGCCCACGCGGCCGCGCAGCTGGTGCAGTTCGCTCAAGCCGAAATTCTGGGCATTGTTGACCAATATCGTGTTGACGTTTGGCATATCCACGCCGCTCTCGATGATGGTGGTCGAGAGCAGCACATCGTATTCGTGGGCGGCAAAGTCGGTAATCAGTTTCTCCAGCTTGTCGGGAGGCATCTGGCCATGGGCCACGGCCACTCGCGCATCCGGCACGAGCCTCTTGATCATGGCTTGCAGGTCGTAGAGGCCCTCAATGCGGTGGTTGATAAAGAATGCTTGGCCGTTGCGGGCAAGCTCAAAGTTGATGGCCTCGCTCACAATGTCATCGCTCAGAGCATTGACCGAGGTGAGGATTGGGTAGCGGTTGAGCGGCGGAGTGTTGATGGCTGACAGGTCGCGTGCGCCCATCAATGAGAATTGCAAGGTGCGCGGTATAGGGGTGGCTGACATAGTGAGTGTGTCGACGCTCACCTTGAGTTGCTTGAGCTTTTCCTTGACGGCTACGCCAAATTTCTGTTCTTCGTCCACCACCAGCAGTCCCAAGTCTTTGAATTTCACTTGCTTGCCAATCAGCTTGTGGGTGCCGATTATGATGTCAATCTTGCCAGCCTCGAGGTCGGCCAGTATCTCTTTGACCTCCTTGGGCGAGCGTGCGCGCGACAAATAGTCGACCCTGACTGGGAAATCCTTAAGTCGGTCCTTGAATGTGTGGTAATGCTGGTAGGCCAACACGGTGGTTGGCACCAATACTGCTGTTTGCTTGCCATCGACAGCGGCCTTGAATGCGGCGCGTATTGCCACCTCGGTCTTGCCAAATCCCACATCGCCGCACACCAGACGGTCCATCGGGCGCGGACTCTCCATATCAGACTTAACGGCCAGAGTGGCTGCGAGTTGGTCGGGGGTGTCTTCGTAGATAAATGATGCCTCGAGCTCTTGCTGCAGATAGCTGTCGGGCGAGAAGGCAAAACCTTTCTCCTCCTTACGGGCAGCGTACAGTTTGATCAGGTCGCGAGCGATGTCCTTGAGTTTGGTCTTGGTGCGCTCCTTCATCTTGTTCCACGCCGCACCGCCGAGCTTGTTGATCTTTGGCGGTACGCCTTCCTTGCCGCGATATTTCGACAGCTTGTGCAGCGCGTGGATTGGCACAAACACCAGGTCATCGTTTTGATAAATCAGTTTGACCATTTCTTGCATGCGGCCGCCGACATTGGTGCGCAACAGTCCGCCAAATTTGCCCACGCCGTGGTCGATATGCACGATGTAGTCGCCAACCTCAATCGAGGTCAGTTCTTTGAGGCTCATTGCGAGCTTGCCGCTGCGGGCACGGTCGCTTTTGAGGGTGTATTTGTGGAAACGGTCAAATATCTGATGGTCAGTGAAAATGCAAGTGCGCGTGGGGTGGTCAACAAATCCCTCATGCAATGTGCCGAGGATTGGCGTGAAGGTGATATCATCGCCGCGATCCTCGAATATGGCCTTTAGGCGGTCAAATTGCTTAGGGCTGTCGCTCAGGATGTAGAGGGTGTAACCGTCTTTGAGCAGCGATTTGAATGAGTCGCTGATCAGGTCAAAATTCTTATGGTAGATGCCTTGGGGCGAGCAGTCAAAGTCGATGGCCGCTCCGCCGTCGGCTGGCACCTCGCGCGTGCCGGCTGTGAAGTTGAGGGTCTTGAAAGCTTGCCACTTGATGGCGAACTCTTCGGCATCGACCACCTTTTCCATAGCGTGCTCGTCGCCCTCTTTGGCAATCATGGCGCTGTCTGAGAATTTCTCGGCTCCGATTGCGCGTATGCGCTCGATTACATATTTGCTGTCGCGCACTGCGATCAGCGTATCAGATGGCATGAAGTCGAGCACCGACTCGCCATGCTCGCTCACCGATACCTTGGCGGTGATGGCCACGGATAGCAGTTTTTGCTCTGACAACTGGGTCTCGACATTGAATGTGCGTATCGAATCAATCTCATCGCCGAATAGGTCGATGCGCAGTGGCAATTCTGACGAATAGCCGTAGATGTCCAGAATCGAACCGCGCACGGCAAAATGCCCCGGCTCGTACACGTAGTCTTGCTCAGTAAACCCATTGTCTCTGAGCCATTTCTCGGTCTTGTCGAGGTCGATGGTTTGGCCGACAGCGAGTTTCAGGGTGTGGTCATCCAGGTTTTGGCGCGAGGCCACTCTTTCGGCCAGAGCCTCGGGGTAGGTGACCACTATGCGCAGAGCCTTGTCGTCGAGCCAGTGGTTGAGGGTCTCGGTGCGCAGGATTTGGTTGGGAGCATCCTCTTGGCCGTATTTGATGTCGCGCTTGTAGCCGGAAGGCAAAATCATCACGGCCTCATCGCCAAGCAGGCGCGTCAGGTCGTGGTAGAGATATCCGGCATCGTCGAGCGAATCGCCGACCACGAGGATTGGAGACTTGCGTTTAGGGATGGCTGCGAGCATTACAGGAGCCGACGAGCCAGCCAAGCCGGAGGCTTGGCTGGCTTTGTGGCGCAGGAGCGCCTGCATGGCTTGTGAGCGAGCCGCAGTCAGAAACATTTGCGGCAGCTCTTTTAGTTCGATATGTTTAGTATTTCCCATAAGGACTTAAGTTAGGTAAGGACATGAAGTTTTTGAAAATCCAAACTAACCGAATCCTTATGTTGAATTATCAGTCATTAGATTAGGCGATTATGTTATCTTACTGTTTCTTTGGGGAGAGCAGTTTCTGGTACTGGCCGGGGGTGGTAAACATCTCGATGGCCGCATCGACATCGAGGTCATCGCGTATGTCGCGCATCACCCGGTCGCCCTCGCTGTAATAGCGGGCCGAAATCTCTGAGTCGAGTATGCGCACCAGCTCTTTGCGGTTGTGGTCGAGATCGTGGTTGAGGTTGTGCTTGAGCAGCCCTTCGAGGATGTCAAACTGCGAGCCCACTGAGTCGGTCATGTATCCCTCGCTCTCAGCAGCCTCGCGCAGCATCTTGATGCCGCTCTCGCACAGCTTGTCATACTGGAATCGGTCAGGGTCGATAAATGATTTGAAATCTTCAAATATCGAATCGGTAATCTCAAACTCAGTGGCTGGTGGCATGTTGTCGCCTTGGCGAGCGGCGAATCGGTTGGCATAGTCATAGCTCCATAGGTCGGCTACTACATTGTAGATTAGACGGTTGGCTTCGGGTTGTTCTACCTTGATATCCGGAGTGATGCCGCCACCATCACGGACTTCGCGTCCGGCGCGTGTCTGGTACACATTGGTCAGGCTGTCAGGGATGCGGGCTACCGAGCCGTCGGGATTGCGGTGGCTGTAGTCGATAGCCTGGATCAGTCGGCCTGAGGGAATATAATAGCGAGCCACAGTGAGCTTGAGCAGACCATCGTAGGGCAGAGGGCGCGATGATTGCACCAGGCCTTTGCCGTAGGAGCGTTCGCCGATGATGACGGCGCGGTCCAGGTCTTGGAGCGAACCAGATACTATTTCAGATGCCGAAGCTGTGCCGCCGTTGACGAGTACTGCCAATGGTATCTCGGTGTCGATGGGCTGTTGGGTGGTCTTGTATGTCTTTTCGTTTGAGCTGTCGCGATAGCGGGTGCTGACTACCTCGGTGCCTTTTGGCACGAAGAAGCCCACGATTTGCACGGCGCTCTCGAGCAGACCGCCGCCATTGTCGCGCAGGTCAAGCACTACGCCTTTCAGGTCGGGATTTTTCTTGAGGGCGAGGAGGCCTTCCTTTACCCCGGCTGCGCTCTTCTCGTTAAATGTGGTCAGGCGTATGTAACCCACGCCATCGCGGAGCATACCGTAGTAGGGGACAGGGTCGGTGCGGATGGTGCCGCGCACGATGTCGAAATCAAGGATAGAATCTTGCACGAATGGCCTCTTGATGGTCAGATGCACATGGGTGCCAGCTTGGCCGCGCAGCCTCTTGCTGGCTTCGCTCGACGAGAAGCCGCGAGGCAAGGTGTCGCCATCGATAGCAATCAGCACATCACCATGTTTTACGCCGGCGGTGCGAGCTGGCGAACCCCATTGGGGCTCTGACAGCACCACTTGACCGTTGCGCTGCATGATATATGAGCCGATGCCGCTAAATTCGCCGGAGCTGATTTGCGTCAAGGCTTCTTGTTCTTCGATGGGATAATACTCTGTATAAGGGTCAATCTGGCCCAGCATCGCGTCGATGGCGTTGCGGATGTCCTTGTTGCTATCAAGCGAATCGACATAGCTGGTCTGCAGCTCCTTGTAGATGGCGCTGAAAATATTCAGATTTTGTGCTACTTGCGTCTTGTTTCCCTTTTTGGCAAGGGCGATGGGCGCGGCCACTAAGGCCAGGGCCACAGCGAATGTCATGTATCTTTTCATTGGGGCGTCATAATTTAGCTTGTAAAATTACAAAAAATCCGCGTACCGACAATACGGCTCGCTTTTTTATAAACAAATTTTGCACCACAAATGCTGAAAATGGCGATATATTTTGATTGAATTATATGATGTGAGGTTGTAATATTTTATGTATCTTTGCGTAAAATTAAATAAAGGTTCAATGTGAAATTAAGTTTAACACGGAGTACACTGAGGTTCACTGAGTCCACGGAGGTTTCCCTTTACCTAGTCTGTTTGCGCTCCGGATTCGGTCGGGGAGGCGGCAATGCCGCAACAGAGGACACTGAGCGCGAGGACAAGCTGAGGACTTAGTGTCACTCTGTGTCCTCCGTGTTAAATCACTTCAAAGTTAAGAAAATTAAAATTATACCAATCATCAATACCTGAATTAAAATGAAAAAAGCAATTATTGTAGCGAGCGCTGCGATGCTGGCCGCAGGAGCGGCCCAGGCGGCAAGCCAAGAGCCCTATGTGGGGTATCTCTTCAGCTATTTCACCGGCAACCATATCGATGAGGAGGCTATCTGCTTTGCCACAAGCCCCGACGGTTACAACTTCAAGGCCCTCAACGGAGGCAAGCCCGTGCTTGATTCCAAGCAAATCAGCAGCACTGGCGGCATGCGCGACCCGCATATCCTGCGCGCCGAACAGGACTCAGTGTTCTACATGGTGGCCACCGACATGGTGTCAGACAATGGCTGGGACTCAAACCGCGCCATGGTGCTGATGCGCAGTGACAACCTGGTCGACTGGACTTCGGCCGTGGTGAATATGCAGAAGAAATATAAGGGGCAGGAGAAGCTCAAGCGCGTATGGGCACCGCAGACCATCTTCGACCCGGAGGCGCAGAAATACATGATTTATTGGTCGATGCAGTATGCCGATGGGCCCGACATCATCTATTACGCTTACGCTAACCCCGAGTTTACGGATATCGAGGGCGAACCCAAGCCATTGTTCTTGCCCCAGGATGGCAAGTCGTGCATCGACGGCGATATTGTGTATCGCGATGGCACATATTATATGTTCTACAAGACCGAGGGCCACGGCAATGGCATACGCGTAGCCAAGACTCACTCGCTCACCTCGGGCCAGTGGGAGGAGAATCCCGAGTACAAGCAGCAGACAGCCGAGGCTGTCGAGGGTGCCGGAACCTTCAAACTCATAGGACAAGACAAGTACATCCTGATGTACGATGTGTATATGAAGGGCGGTTATGAATTTACCGAGACCACCGATTTTGAGAATTTCTCGGTCGTCAATGATGCCATCAGCATGGATTTCCATCCCCGTCACGGCACCGTCATCCCAGTAACCCAATCCGAGTTGGATCGCCTGAACGCCCGCTTCGGAAAGTAATACGTAACATGAATCGCCTCGGAGAGGCGGTATTTGGTTAACCCCACCCAACAGAGGGAAGCGATGTTGGGTGGGGTTAA
The DNA here is from genome assembly GCA_020860445.1 of Bacteroidales bacterium. Taxonomy (GTDB): domain Bacteria; phylum Bacteroidota; class Bacteroidia; order Bacteroidales; family Muribaculaceae; genus CAG-873. The sequence goes on from JAJBUH010000251.1 coordinate 20,940, forward strand.
CCAAATGCCGCCTCTCCGAGGCGATTAGGACTTTGCTGAATTGAGAGGCTCAACAATTAGGCAATAAAAAAGCCCCGCGTCATCACGACGAAGGGCTCCAGTCTGAAATCACTAACTTAATTGAGAGTATAAACAACTGTTGTAACCGAGGATGGTTCAAGCACCACTCTGTAGTCTACGTTCCACTCTTCACCTTCGAGATTCTTGGAGGCGGTGGTCGTGTAGCGCATAATCTTGGTTGGCGTTGATGGCCAGTTCCCGTACTCGATATTGAGCTTTACGCCCTTCTCGGCATTGCGGTTGGTGTAGACGCAGACGAGCTCATTGCCGTCAGGCGAAATCCAAGCATCGCCGAAGAAATATGACGAGTCGATTACGTTCAGGTCGACGCGGGTGTATCCTGGGCGGACAAAGCGGCTGTAATTGCCCAGCACCCATAGTGTGCGGAAGGCTTCGACGGTTCCTTCTGCTGTAAAGTCATTGCTGTAGTTGCCACCGGCGGGCACGCAGTTGATGAGCATGAAGCGGTCCATTTGGCTCCAGCGCTCTACCGACATGGCTGTCCAGTAGTGCCAAGCTGTTACGCCAGCCTTGACAAAGTCGTTGTGGATCACCATGGCCATCCATTGGGCGATGTCCCAATAGTTGCTCTCCTCAGTGCCTTCCTCATACTGGCTGTTGCCATTTACGAGGAGCGACCACTCGGTTTGCCACAGCTTAACGCCGTATTGTGCGGCTGCGTTGGCAGCGGTTTCGCGCACGGTGCGCATGCCGTCCCACGAGCCATCGGTGTAGTAGCTGTGTACGCTCAAATTGTCAACGCGGGTAAGGTCGCCAATGTAAGCGTCATCGCCGGGGGTGAAGAAATGCTCAAGAGTCTTCTCGTGATCGTCGCTGCCGCTATAGAGGCAATCCCATGCTCCAGCCTCGCCGAGCGAGATCTGAGTGGGGATGCCTTTATCTATGAGGGCGGATTCCAATTTGCGAGCTATATTGGCAACTTGGTAGTTTCTCCAAGTGCAACCCTCTTGAGAATTGCCTTCCCAGTCGTACTGTGGTTCATTAACGGGTGAGATGTGGCTAATATTGTAACCTTCGTTAACAAAATGTTGTGCCACGGTTGCCATATAATCTGCAAATGCGGGATAATCCTCATCTTTGATATTGGCATTGGGGTAATAGTAGTTTGTGCCGAGACCATTCCTGGTAAGTTGCACAATCGGAGAATTGCTGAAGAGTACGAAATTTTCTACTCCGTAATTCTTAGCTTGCTCTAAGAAATAGCGTTGGCCTGGACATTTAGTCCAATCATAGTTGAACGAGCCATCGCTATTGACCGAGCTGATGAAGTTAGGCATGCGATTGTTGGCATTGTCGCTACTGATGCCGCTGTCATCGCCGAGCTCCTCGGTACCAGCACCCAGGTTGAAGCGCCAGGTGCTGAGGCCGATGCCCTTAGGCTGGTTGTTGACGATTTCGGTCGAGAAGAGCCATTCGGCCATCTGGCCGCGGGTCGAGGTCCAGTATTCTCCCAGCTTGTTGGGAAGCCAGCAGTCGCTGGCGCCAATACCCTCGCAAGTCTGGTAGCGGGTGTTGAAATCGATCTTGGTAGTCTTGCCCATAGTCTCGAAGCTATAGGTAGGCTCTACGATATCAGGGTCTGTTATGGGGTCAGTGACCTCTTCCTCTTCGCCGTCGAGCCAATATGTGAAATCCTCGTCATCATCGTCGCATGCTGTGAGCACGCTCATCGAGAGAGCCAAGGCCACGGCTGCGGCGCAATTGGTGAATATTCTATATTTCGTTTTCATTGTCAGCAGGTGTTAGAAGTTATCATTCTGCTTGATTGAACCGTTGGATTGCTGCACTTCGTAGGTCGGGATTGGGAACAGCAGGTCGCGGTCGGCGCGGAAGCCCGAGCCCTTGGCGGTGCTGCTCTCTACCTGGTTATAAGCCTCGTACGGGTCGCTCATGGTAGCATTGTACTTAACGAATGTACCATTCGAGCCCATGATTTGCGAAATCACGCGGTCGGTTGAGCCGTTAACTCTCCAGCGACGGATGTCGTAGATGCGGTTGCCCTCGAAGCAGAGCTCAAGACGGCGTTCGGTACGGATAGCTTCGCGCAGTTCGTTGCCCGAGGTGATCACATTGTCAAGACCCACGCGGTTGCGCACCATGTTGAGGTATGTGCGAGCCGAGCCGTCGTTGCCGCTCTCGTTGTAAGCCTCAGCGGCCATCAACAGCACGTCGCTGTAGCGCAAGATGCGGTAGTTTTGTGGCACTTTGTCGGTATTGTACACTTCAGGACGGTCAGCCAGAGGAATAAAGAACTTGCGCATTATGCGAGCGCTTTTGTGTTGGTCGGGACGGATGATGTAGCTCTGCGAGGCATCAAATCCAAATTCTGATTCCCAAGCGGCGATATTTGCAGCACTGATGTTGTCGTTGTTAGCAATGAACTCGTCAAATTGGTCTTCACCAGCGATTTCGGTGCAGCCGCATTTGATGATGCTCCAGCGCAGGCGCTCGGTGTCGCCAGCAGCGATGAACGCATTCTCAAGGTCGGATGTGGGTTGGAACCAACTCCATCCGTCGCCAGGGCCGTTACGAGCACCGGTGAAGGTCGGAATTGAAGAGCCGAGGCTGTAGGTTGCATCGTAGATAAATTGCACTTCGAAGATGCCTTCGCGCGAATTGTTGCCAGCGATTGACCAGCAGTCGCCATAGTTGGCGTTGAGCGAATATTCGCCTGAATCGATGATCTTTTGGCAAGTGGCAGCGCAGGCAGCCCACTTCTCTTGATAGAGCTGAGCCTTGGCGAGGATGCCGAGAGCGGCGCCGCGGGTAGCACGGCCCATGTCGCTCGAGCTGTATTCGCTGCGCTCAGGCAAGTGAGCGGCAGCCCATTCGAGCTCTTCCTCGATGAATTCGTAGATTTTACTTTGGTCGGTACGGGTGATGCCTTCGAGCTCGCTCGGCATAGCAAACGAGGTGATGAAGGGCAGAGCGCCAAAGTTCTTGGTCAGGTCGAAATAATAGTAAGCTCGGAGGAAGCGGAGCTCAGCCTCATACTGGTTGGTAATGCTCTCGTCAAGATCGCTCTCTTGGATGCGAGCAATACCCACATTGCAGTTGAGGATGCCCTTGTAGCGATATTGCCAGAAGTTGCTGATTTCGCCCACTTGGGCTTGAGTGTCGCGGAACTCTGAGATAGCGTAGAAGTCGCAGTCCTGAGATGTATTGCCGGCCCAGAGGTCATCGCTGGCTACGTCGAAGATAAACCAGGGATATTCGATCTGCCACCAGCCGAAGAATGTGAGGTTGTTGTAGCAGCCCACGGTGTAATTGGCGATCTCCTCCTCAGTCTGGAAGTATGTGTCGAGGTTCTCCACACCGCGAGCGTCCTCAGTGAGGAAGTCGTCGCAGGAGGTGAGCATTCCTCCGCACAGAGCCACGCCAATGGCTGCCAACGTATATTTGATGTGTTTCATCGTGAGTCAGTGTTTTAGAATTTGAAGTCGAGGCCGAAGAGATAAGTGCGCGGAGCCGGTGTGCCGTAGTTGTCGATACCGGTTTCAAGCACGCCGCCGTCGTATTGCGGACGCTCTGGGTCAAGACCTGAATAACCAGTGATGGTGAAGAGGTTCTGAGCCGAAGCGTAGAGGCGTACTGTGCAGTTGCGGGTGAGCCACTTAGGCAGAGTGTAACCGATTGTGAGCAGCTTGCAGCGGAAGTAGCTGCCATCCTCTACATAGAAGCTCGATACTTTGCCCCAGTTGTTGTTGAGGTCAGAAGCCGACAGGCGAGGATATTCTGCATCGCGATTGTCCTCACGCCAGCTAGAATCATAAGTACCAGCGAAAACGTTGCTGCCATCGAGGCCTGAATAGCGCTTCTTGGTCATGTTGAACACATCGTTGCCGAATGTGCCATAGAAGTTGGCTGTGAGGTCAAAGTTCTTGTATCCGAAGCTCATGTTGAGACCCATTGTCAGGTCTGGATAGGGGTTGCCGATGAATGTCTTATCGTTCTCATCGAGCACACCATCATGGTTGAGGTCGGCAAAGATGAGGTCGCCAGGTTGTGCGCTTGGCTGCAGCAAGTTGCCATTTTCATCGCTGTGAGCGTAGATCTGGCTCCAGCTCTGGAAGATGCCGAGGCATTGGTAACCGTAGAAACGTCCGATCAAAGCTCCATCATAGCTGCGGGTGAGCGAGCCATCGTTGAGGTAACCGCCAGCGGCATCAACTGGGCCTTCGCCGGTGAACTTGATGGCCTTATTCCTTACGCCTGATAGTTGTACGCCGATGTCATAGCGGAAGTCGCTAGTCTGATCGCGCCAGTTGACTGCCAATTCCCAACCTGTAGCCTTCATCGAACCGATGTTTGCCATAAGCTGAGCGTTCCATGCGGGGAAGCCCGAAGCGAGGATGTTCTGCTTAGCGTAGAGCATGTCGTGCGACTTCTTGACATAGAAATCAGCAGTTACGCTCAGTCGGCTATTGAGAGCCAACAGGTCCATACCGATATCGTAGTCTTCGACGGTCTCCCATTTCAGCGAGGTGTTGCCCACGGTGCCGATTGCAACGCCCGGTACGCGCTCACCGCCGTATACATAGTCGCTTGAGGTAAGCTGCGACATGTAAGCGCCGTTGCTGATAGCTTGGTTGCCTACTTTACCCCAGCCGAGGCGGAGTTTCCAGTCGTTCATCCAAGTCCAGTTGTGGGCGAAGTTCTCTTGAGCGATACGCCAAGCCAATGATACTGAGGGGAATGTTGCCCACTTAGAGCCAGAGGGGAAGCGTGAACTACCGTCAGAACGGACTGAAGCAGTCAGGTAGTAGCGGCCATCATAGTTGTACATTACGCGGCCCAGCACAGATGCGAGGGTGTTGAACTCAGTTTCGCTCGAAGCCTCTTGGTCGCCAGTACCGGCGCTAACCTCGTGGAGCAGTTCGCTCTCGCCGGGGATGTCCTTGCGCTGTCCCCAAAGTTTGTAGTACGCATAGCGCTCTGCGGTGAAACCACCCATCACAGTCACGTTGTGTACCTTGTTGAAGGTCTCCATAAAGGTGATGGTATTGGTCCAGCTCCAGTCGCACCATTCCTTATAGTGGCGCTCCTGCTTGTTTTCGTCACTCTTTTCGAGAGCATCGATCCAGAAGAGCGGGGTGTAAGCGTCGTAGCGTTCAAACTGTACGTTAGCGCCAAATTGGGTGCGGAGCACGAGTTGGTCGATAGGTTTGATTTGCAGATAGGGGCTCATCAAGAACTCCATCTTGCGGCTGAAGTCGTTGCCGCCGCGAGATACGCTGGCCACGGGGTTCCATTCTTGGTTGTTGTAGCTGCGCTGGTAGCCCTGCTCGGGGTCATTGTTGATGTAGATGGGGGTAGTGGGATCCATCGACATACAGGCAGAAATCAGGCGGGGGCTATTCTCCCATTGCTCCATGGTTGGGGCCATTTCAACGCCGAATTGCACGTATTTCACGGGATTCCAGTCAACGTTGAGACGCATATTGAGCTTATCCCAGTAGCCGACATCGTATTGCGATTCGTTGCGATAGTAGCCAACCGAGAAATTGTAGGTCATGGTCTCAGAGCCACCGCTTACGCCGAGGGTATAGTTCTGCACAAGAGCGGTCTTGTGGATTGTCTCATCCCACCAATCGGTGCCTTCAGCGTCGGTGACATTGTCTTTTCCTACCCAAGCAGCCACGCGGCCGTCGTTGGTGTAGCGAGCCTTGAAGACCTTTTCGTATTCGCTGGCCTTGGCGATGTCAGGCTTGGAGATAGTCTTGAAGCCAACCGAGGCAGAGAAGCTTACGCTGGTCTTGCCAGCCACGCCCTTCTTGGTGGTGATAAGGATTACACCATTAGAACCACGGGTACCGTAGATAGCCGTAGCGGATGCGTCCTTGAGGACCTCCATCGATTCGATATCGTTGGTGTTGAGGAAGTTGATGTTGTCGCCCACGGGCATGCCATCAACCACGTAGAGAGGATCAGAACCGTTGACGGTGGTAATACCTCGGATTTGCACCTTAGGCTTGTCGCCCGGATTACCGCCAGTCGAGATTTGCACACCGCTGACCTTGCCTTGCAGAGCGTCCATAGCGTTGCCGGTCTGCATCTCGGTGATTTGCTTGCCTTTTACGGTCGAGATTGAGCTGGTAAGGTCGCTCTTCTTAACTGTACCGTAACCGATCACCACGAGCTCCTCGAGTTGAGCTGAGCTGTCACTGAGCACGATGTCGATTTCGGTGCGGCCTTTCACGGGCACTTCCTGCTCGTTGAATCCCACGTAGCTCACTACCAGTATAGCATCAGTGGGGATGTTGGCTATGCGGTAGTTGCCGTCGATGTCGGTGTTGACACCCATAGTGGTGTCCTTCACCCTTACAGAGGCGCCAATCAGGGGCTCGCCATCAGAGGCTCCGGTCACTACGCCGGTCACTGTGACAGTTTCCTGCGAGTATCCGAGCAAGGCGAGCAGCGCCAAGCATATTGTTATGATATGTCGTTTCATTGCTATTGCAGTTTATCAGGGTTGATTAGGTACCAACTTGGCGCGTCCCAGGTGGGTATCAAAGTACAGGTAGTAGTCGCCAGCATTCTTCACAGTCGGATTTGCCCATTTGTCACCACCGCCGCCGTAGATTATTTGTTTGCGGTAGTCTTCACTGTCGCGCCACATCTTCCAATCGGCTACGCCTTCGCCCCAGTACCAGTCGAGGTAGGCTTGTTTAATGGCACCGCCATAGTAGTAGAATATGTCACACTCATCGCTGTCGTCAACTCGCCAAGCTACGAAGTTCCACCAACCATCAGAGTGGTAATTTTGTATAATGAAGCTTAGTTGTTCGCCAGCTGAGTAAGTTTGCGGAGTCTCCCAATAGTAGAGGTGGGGGTTGTTTGAATCCTGTGTGAAACGCATTACTTCTTTTGGCCCCGTTGAGTATCCAAAGTAGAATTCTTGCATCCATGCATCATCAGTAGGCACCCAATCATCGGTACCTGTGTCCACGTATGAGAACCACATATTCAGGTTGTCTGAACCGTAATCCCAGAATACAGGATCCATATAGTCGGCAACCTCGTAGGTAGCCACTGAGTATTCGCCGCTCTCGGTGCTGAAGTTGATTTCGTAGTAGGTATTGGCCTGCGAGAGCACTATCGGGCGGACATTGCCGGGCGAGTTGATAATCTTGGTGTCATCAGTCGGGTCAATGCCGTAGCATATTGGCGAGAGAGCGCCCTTCTGCGGTATGAAGTAAATCTCGGTGTTGGCCTTCTGGTTGTAGTAGCGAGCGCGATACTGACATTCGCCAACTCTATCGACACGCATCGGCACGCCGAATACATCGGCATTGAGCTCTTCGGCGGTAGCCACGTCGGCAAGATACATCTTAGAGAAGTCCACGCTGCCGAGCACTGTGATAGTGCCGCTGGCCGATGAGGAGCGCACCTCGTTGTTTTGTGCCGGGAGGTCATAAGCCTCGACTTGCACGATGTAAGCGGCCTCTTCGTTTTCAAATTCTACCTCTTCGCAGAAAGCGTACTTGGTCTTGCCGTACAGCTCTACGGTCATGGGGTAGAACGAGCTGATTGATTCGCCGATTTCCTTGGATGAGAGGTCATACTTGTTGACGCTCACAATCAGGTAGTCGAGACCTACATTGTCGCTAACGGTAAACTCGAGCGAGAATGAAGTAGTGGTTTCGCCCATCAGCACGGTAGTCTCAGCGCTGGGAGCCACTGTGAATGTCGGGGCGGTGTAGTCGCCATCGAAAGTCACGACAACTGTCTGGGTGGTCTCGTTGCCGCAAATGTCGGTGACAGTCACTTCGATATCGTATTGGTCGGCGGTCTTATATTTCTGCAGCTTGAAATCGTAGTTGAGGTCATACGATGTCAGGGGCTCGCCGTAGATTTCGATGATGTCGATGGTCTTTTTCAGATATAGGTCAGGGCACCAGAGCAGGATGGTAGAGATGCCATCAGCATCGGTGAGCGTACCCGAGATGTTGATGGTCTGTCCTCCCTCGGTGCGGATTGATGTCTGCAGCAGGTTGAGCGTGGGGTCTGCCCCATCGACCTTCTTCCAGTCATCATCGTCGTTGCAGCCGACGGCTCCCGCCAAGAGCGCGCCTACCGCAAGGAAAGATAGCAGTTTTTGGTTCATAGAATGGGTATATAGGTAGTTAGATTTATATTCCAGAGTAGTGATTAGCGGATTACGACTTTTTGGCTCTTGACCAAGCCGTCGGCTGTGCGATAGCTCAAGATATAGATGCCGTTTGAGGCAGTTGTGGAGAATGTGCGGGCATCCTCGCTTGAGAGATTAACCTCCCGGCCATTGATGGCATAGAGCTTAGCCGCGGCGACATCAGCGCCAAAATGGATAGTCTTCCCAATTACATTCACTGTCACTTTGTCAGTAGCCACGCTTTGGATCCCGTTCCAAGATTTGCCGGGCACTGAGGGCTCCCAAGCGTCCAAAGACAAGAATTTGGCTCGGCCCAGGTGGGCATCAAAGATTAGGCGGTATTCGCCAGTGTTTGGCACAGTTGGGTTTGCCCAAGGGTCGCCGCCGACGGCCATCACCTCTTTGCGATAATCTTCGCTATTGACCCAATTAGCGAAATCAACCTCTTGGTCGTACCACCAGTTGAGGTATTCTGGTTTGACGTAGCTGCCATAGAAATTCCAGATGTCGACTTCTGAGCTGTTGTCTGTGCGCCAAGTCACGTAGTTCCACCAACCGCCATCATGAAAGTTGTGGATCATAAAGCCAAGGGTCTGTCCGGCCTCAAAATAGAGGTCTTCCGATGTAGTGTAATAGAGGTGGGGTTAAGACCGTCCTGAGTGAAAGGAGTCACATCCTTGGGACCAGTGGCATAGCCGAAATAGAGTGGTTGCATCCATGCCTCATCAGTATTCTCCCACTCGCCATTAGTAGAATCGATAAAGTTGAACCACATGTTGAGGTGGTCACCGCCATATTCGTAAAATACGGGATCCATGTAGTCGGCAACCTCATACGATGTGAGGCTGTAGGTGAAATTGTCGAGATCAAGGTTTATTTCGTAGTATGTGTTGGGCTCAGGGAGAATGAAGGGGTCCATTTTTGACATGGGCCCTCTGTCCAATTCACCATTGTTGAGGCCATAAACCAACGAAAGGCTTGGGCTCATGTGCAAAAGTCCGTGGCTGAGGCTTAGCCAAAGATCACGGACTTTTGCGCATGAGCCAAGGCTTGTCTTGGATGTTAGGAAATAGATCTCGGTGTTGGCGTTCTCGTTGTAGTAGCGCGCACGGTACTTGTAGTCGCCAAGATGGTCGATTTTCATAGGTACGCCGCAGATATCCTCGGTGAGCTCTGCCTCTGTGGCGACGTCGCACAGGTACAGAGTTTTTTGTGCTTGCGCATTTGAGGCGCAAAGCACCACCGATGAAAGCGCAGCGACTTTCAATAAGGCAGTAGTAAATGATTTAACCATAAACATTGAGGTATTATGTTAGTTAAGGCAAGTATGTCGTATTTAGTGACAATGATATGTCGTATTCCGTGGCAGTTGTATGTCGTATTCAGTGGTAATGCTCTCAGGCAACGTAATGTCGATGACTCAGCTCTCATGGCATGGCCAATAGGCCAGAGGAGAAGTACCGCCAAAGCTATATTTTTGGGCACTTAGTTAAAACAGTGCAAATTTAATGTCATAATTTCTGAAAAAGGGTAAATATTCATTCAAAATCGTAAAAAAATCCGTCAGTGACCTACTTTGATTGAAAATTTGCCCTCAACAATTAGGATTTAGGCTTAAATTTGTAAGGTAAATAAATTCTACCTGACAATCACGACGCCATGTGCCTCCGACATTCACACATACTCACAGCGTTTTCCCTGCTCTTTACTTATATAATAGGGTGGGGGCAGACTACGCCTATATCCAAAATCAGCGTGCCCCAGGGGTTGAGCAACAGTTATGCAGTGAGCCTCGCCCTCGACAGCTACGGCAACGTGTGGGCCGCTACCGAAGAGGGTCTCAACCGCATCGACGGCTGCGGCGTGGCCTCGTACTACAGCAATCCCACGGCTAAGGAATATGCCCTGTCGGGCGATGCCCTCAACGCGGTGCTGGCCGATGGGGACCGCCTGTGGGTGGGCACTCAGCGCGACGGCCTCTGCGCCTACGATATACTCACCGGCCAATTCAAGACCTACTCGCATGTGCGGGGAGACACCCTGACCATCGCAACCAACGATGTCACCGCCTTGGCTCCCGGGCCTGAGCCAGGCCAACTGTGGGTAGGCACCTACCACCGAGGCGTTGAGCTGATGGACAAGGCCACTGGCCAATTCGAGCATTTCAATATCGCCAATTATCCCGATCTGCCGAGCAATCAGATACGCCAACTGCTATCCGATCCGACCGGCCTATTATATATAGGTCATTACAACGACGGCCTGTCGGTGCTTAACCCCGCCAACGGGCAGATTGTGACGTACAATGCAGCCGGACCAGAGTGGCAGCGGCTACCAGGCGACAAGGTCACAGCCCTTGAGCGCGACCCCATGGGCAATATCTGGATTGGCACTGACCAAGGCCTGGCCGTGCTCAATCCGCTTACCCATCGCGTCACGCCCATGGAAATCCCCGGGCTATCCACTGTGCCGAGTTCGGTTTCGGCTATCAGATGCGCCGGTACCCACATGTACGTGGCATTTGAGCTGTGGGGCGTGTACGCTATCGACACTCACCGTGCCGACGATGCGCCGCATCTGCTGCGCCATGGCATGTTGCCGGGCGAACTCGGTGGCTCTACTGTCCGCGACATCCTGGTCGACGATTTCGGCAACGTGTGGTTTGCTACCTGGGGCGGAGGCGTCAACTTCTTGAGCCATATCGCTCCTTGGTTCGGCCAACTGGGAGGCACTGGCGAATTGGCTACCCAGATCAATGCGCGCCAGACGGCTCTGAGTCTGGCTTGCCACAACGGCAAGGTGCTGGTGGGCAGTGATGGCAACGGCCTGTTGGTATATGAGGGCGACAAATGCATTGATACCCATAAGCGCGGGCCCGAGGACCTCGGGGCTAACTATATCATGGCTATCAACCGCGACAGCCAGGGGCGTTGGTGGGAAGGCACCTACGGCGGCGGTTTGCGAGTTGTCGATGCCGATGGGCATCAGCAGAAGTTGCTTGATGTGCCTACAGATGTGCGTTCGATCGTCGAACGCGGCTCAGAGATGTGGGTAGCAACCACTGGCGGCATCTATGTGCTTGATGCGGCAACTGGGGCAGTGAAGCGCCATCTCACCCCTGACAATTCGCCGATTACCGACCACTCGGTGCGCACCTTGGCTTTCGACTTTGTGGGCAACCTGTGGGTGGGCACATTCAGCTACGGCTTGTTTGAGCTTTCGCCCGATGGCCAACTGCTGGGTCGCTGGACTAAAGACAATGGAGTCAATAATGATATCCGTCATCTGCTCACCGACCGCCACGGCCATGTGTGGGCTGCCACCTCGAGCGGCCTGGCCCGATTCAGCCGCGACGGCCTCGACAAGATCTATGGCACCGAGCAGGGCATGGCCAGTGCCAGCATCCACGCCTTGGCCGAGGATTCAGAGGGCAATGTGTGGTTCTCGACCAACCGAGGCATCGGTTCGGTGGCGTGCGAGACCGATTCGGTGACATTCCACACCTTTGCCGAGGGCATCTCCCCATCAGAATTTCTTGACCGCTCGGTGGCTACTGACACCGACGGCACGATATATTTCGGGTCATCGACTGGAGTATTCTATTTCCATCCGCGCTATCTGTCGTCAAACCTCTCGGCTCCCGGGCCGCGCTTCACTAATATGAAAGTGGTGGGCGACCTCACAAACGCCGATTCGGAAATTCCCCTGTACGGCCGCAAGAGCGTCACGCTCCAGCCCGACCAGAATACATTCTCAGTATCGTTCGACAACACCGACTATGCCTTGGCTGGCAAGGTGCATTACGCTTACCGCTTGCTCGGGCTCGATGACAATTGGCGATTGGCCGAAGGCGACAACGAGCTCACATTCCGCAACTTGCCTCATGGCAAATACACGCTTGAGCTGCGCTCGCGCCTCAACAATGCCTCGTGGGGTCCGGTGCTTGCCGACTTGGCCATCAAGGTGACTCCGCCGTTCTATCTCTCGATATGGGCCAAGCTGATCTACGTGCTGCTTATAGCCGCTGGCATCTGGTTTATAGACCAGAGCTTCAAGAAGAGATTGCAACTGCAAAATAGCTACGAGCTTGAGCGACAGAAGCTTGTCTTTTTCACCAACATCACCCACGAGCTGCGTACGCCCCTCACCCTGATTGTCGGCCCATTAGAGGATATGAAGCACGACACCGAGATGCCGCAGAAATATCGCGACAAGCTCGACCTGATACACCAGAGCGCCCTCAAGCTGCTCGACTTGATCAACGAGATATTGGAGTTCCGCAAGATCGAGACTCAGAATCGCCAATTGTGCGTGCGCTATGGCGACCTGAGCAAGGTGATACGCAACACCGGCCTCAAATACCAGGAGCTGAACAAGAACCCCCAGACCAAACTCGAGGTTAAGATCGGCGAGGGCGACTGGCACCTATATTTCGACCGCGAGGCGGTGACGAGCATCATCGACAATCTGCTGTCAAATGCCATCAAGTACACCCCTGCGGGGCGCATCACCCTGTCGCTGCAGCGTGTGCCGGATTCCAAGCCCGCCGAGATTGCCATCTCGGTGTCAGACACGGGCTATGGCATCGACCCAAAGCAACTGCCGCATGTGTTTGAGCGCTACTACCAAGGGCGAGGCGAACATCAGGCCCCTGGCACCGGCATTGGCTTGGCTCTGGCCAAGAGCTTGGCCGAACTGCACCAAGGGCGCATCACTGTCGAGAGCGAGGTAGGCAAGGGCAGCGTCTTCACCCTCTACCTGCTCGCCGACAATTCCTACCCCGATGCCCTGCATGTCGATGATAATCAGAGCGACCAGCCGCTCAGCCAGGCCGAAGAGCCGGAACGCGATGCCGACGGCCGCAAGCCGGTGCTGCTGATTGTCGAGGACAATCCCGACATCATCCACTACATTGCCCTGTCGTTTGCCTCGCATTTCGATATCCTCACCGCCGCCAATGGTCGGCAGGGATTGGAGAAGGCCTACGCCTCAATCCCCGACATCATCGTCAGCGATGTGATGATGCCTGAGATGGACGGCATCGAGATGTGCCGCGCCCTCAAGTCGGATGTGCGCACCAGCCATATACCTATTATATTGCTTACGGCAAAAAACACCCTCAGCGACAAGGAGGAGGGCTATCGCGCCGGAGCCGACTCGTATCTCACCAAGCCCTTCAGCTCGAGCCTGCTCCACAGTCGCATCAACAATCTGCTCGAGGTGCGCCGCAACATGGCAGCCCAGATGGTAGAATCAGTGAGCTTAACAACAGCGCAAGAAAGCGCTCAAGACATAGACAACAAGAAGAAAATGGCCTCAGAATCAATCAATCAAATCGATGCCGATTTCCTAAATCATCTGACTCAGATTATCGAAAAGAACATCGGCTCGGAAAAACTCAACATCGACCTCATCGCCTCGGAGATGTGCATGGGCCCGTCGTCGCTCTATCGCAAGATGCGAGCGCTCACCGGCATCTCCACCACCGAATACATACGCCGTGTGCGCATGCGCCATGCCGAGGAGCTGCTGCTCCAGCGCCAATACTCGGTGTCGGAGATAGCTTTCATGCTCGGATTTTCCGCCCCGAGCTATTTCCGCCAGTGCTTCAAGGAAGAGTTTGGCTGTACCCCCACCGAGTTTATCAAGCGCACCGAGTGAGCCGCCCCTCGCCCCCCCCTCGGCAGGGTAGGGAATGTTAATTCTATGGAAAGTTGTTGTAGGTTGGGAAAAATTTCGTAACTTTGTAGTTAGAATAGAAACCAACCATACTCTGCTGCCATGGCCTTTGTGCACCTACATGTCCATACCCAATATTCCTTGCTCGACGGGCAAGCCTCGATTAGCGCCTTGGTCGACAAGGCTATAGCCGACGGGATGCCCGGTATCGCCGTTACCGACCATGGCAACATGTTCGGTATCAAAGAGTTCTTCAATTACGTCAATAAGGTTAATTCCAAGCGCCCCGACAACCCCTTCAAGCCGATTTTCGGCTGTGAGATGTATGTGGCCAACAAGGATCTGCACGAGCATACCGACAAGCATGACACCGGTCGCCACCTAATTGTGCTGGCTAAAAACAAGACCGGATACAAAAATCTGATCAAGCTCGTGTCAAAAGCCTGGACAGAAGGTTTCTATTCGCGTCCGCGCACCGACAAGAATGAGATTGCCGCCCACAGCGAGGGCCTGATTATATGCAGCGCCTGTATCGGCGGCGAAATCCCAAGACTATTGTTGCAAGGCGACTACGAAGAAGCCGACCGCCGCGTAAAGTGGTGGAAACAGCATTTTGGAGAAGACTACTATCTCGAAATTCAGCGCCACAAGGCCACCGTGCCAAAGGCAAACCATGAGACCTACGAGCTGCAGATGCGCATCGAAGGCGATATGTTGCGCCTTGCCCGCGAGAACGGCGTGAAGGTCATAGCCACCAACGACGTGCATTTTGTCAACGAGGAGGATGCCGAGGCCCACGACCGCCTGATCTGTCTCTCGACTGGCAAATTGCTCAACGATCCCACTCGCATGCTCTACACCAAGCAAGAGTGGATGAAGACCCAGTCCGAGATGGAGGCAATCTTCAGCGACATGCCCGAGGTGTTGGCCAATACCCAAGAAATTCTCGACAAGGTTGAGCCATATAATATCGACCACGGCCCCATCATGCCCAACTATGAGATACCGGCATCGTTTGGCACCGAGGCCGAGTATCGTTCGCGCCTTTCGGAACAGGACCTCTTTGACGAGTTCACTCGCGATGAAAAGGGCAATGTGGTGCTCTCAGAAGAAGAGGCTAAGAAAAAGATTGACAAGCTCGGCGGATACGAGAAGCTCTACCGCATAAAGTTTGAGGCCGACTACCTGCGCGAACTCGCACTCGAGGGCGCCAAGAAGCGCTATGGCGACCCGGTGCCGGAGGATGTGATGGAGCGATTGGTGTTTGAGCTGCATATCATGAAGACCATGGGTTTCCCTGGCTATTTCTTGATTGTGCAAGACTTTATCAATACTGCTCGCACCAAGCTCGGCGTGAGCGTTGGCCCGGGCCGTGGCTCGGCCGCTGGCAGCGCCGTGGCCTACTGCTTGGGCATCACCCAGATCGACCCTATTAAGTACGACTTGCTGTTCGAGCGTTTCCTCAATCCCGACCGTATCTCGCTGCCTGATATCGATGTCGACTTTGACGATGACGGTCGCGCCGATGTATTGCGCTATGTTACTGACAAATACGGCGAGGAGAAGGTGGCGCATATCATCACCTACGGCACCATGGCTGCCAAGTCGGCCCTAAAGGATGTGGCACGCGTAATCGACCTGCCGCTGCCCGAGAGCAACCGCCTGACCAAACTGATACCGCGCCGCATGCCTGAGGTGAATGGCAAGGAGCTGAAATGCACGCTCAAGAATTGCTATGAATATCTCGATGATTTCAAGCGCGAGCTCAAGAATCCCAATCCGCTGATTACCGATACCCTAAAATATGCCAAGGCTCTCGAGGGCAATGTGCGCAACATCGGCGTGCACGCCTGCGGCGTGATCATCTGCCGCGATGACATCACCGACTGGGTGCCGGTAAGCACGGCCAACGATAAGGAGGAGGGCAAACTGCTCGTGACCCAATACGAGGGCCGAGTGATTGAGGAGACCGGACTGATCAAGATGGACTTCTTGGGCCTCAAGACCCTGTCAATCATCAAGGAGGCTCTGGCCAACATCAAGCTCACACGTGGCATCGACCTCGACATCGAGGCCATACCAATTGATGACCCGAAGACCTACAAGCTGTACTGCGACGGCCGCACAATCGGAACATTCCAGTTTGAGTCGCCCGGTATGCAGAAATATCTGCGCGAACTGCAGCCCTCGACTTTTGAAGACCTTATAGCCATGAACGCCCTGTACCGCCCGGGGCCAATGGACTACATACCCGACTTCATCGCCCGCAAGCATGGCGACACGCCTATCGTCTACGACATACCGGTGATGGAGACCTACCTCAAGGATACCTATGGCGTGACCGTGTATCAGGAGCAAGTGATGCTCTTGTCGCGATTGCTCGCCAACTTCACTCGCGGCGAGAGCGACACCCTGCGCAAGGCCATGGGTAAGAAGCTCATCGACAAGATGAACCACCTGAAGGGCAAATTCCTCGAAGGCGGTCAGGCCAACGGCCATGACCCAAAGACCCTTGAGAAAATCTGGGCCGACTGGGAGAAATTTGCCTCCTACGCTTTCAACAAGAGCCACGCTACCTGCTATAGTTGGGTGGCATTCCAGACAGCTTACCTCAAAGCCAATTACCCGTCGGAGTATATGGCTGCCGTGCTGAGCCGAAATCTCACCGATATCACCAAGCTCACCGGTTTTATGGATGAGTGCAAGGCCATGAGGATAACCGTAAAGGGCCCCGATGTCAACGAATCATTCTCAAAATTCGGTGTCAACGCCAAGGGCGATATCCGCTTTGGCCTCTCGGCTATCAAGGGCATCGGCCCAAATGTGGTCGAGGACATCATCAAGGCCAGAAATGCCGGCGGCAAATTCAAAGACATATTTGATTTTGTCGAGCGCGTGCCGGCCGGCGTGGTCAACCGCCGCGTGATGGAGAGCTTGGCAATCTCGGGTGCCTTTGACTGTTTCCCAGAGTTGCAGCGCGAGGATTACCTTGACCTCAACTCAAAGGGCGAGGCTCTGTCAGAGCAGTTGCTGCGCTATGGCGCTCAATTCCAGCAAGCTCAGGCTCGGCAAGAGGCTTCGCTATTCAGTTTTGACGACCTGACGAGCAACAATGCCTCGCGCCCCGAGTTGCGCCATGCTGTGCCTTGGGTGCCGGAATTGAAATATTCAAAGGAGCGCGACCTGGTGGGCATGTACCTGTCGGGCCACCCGCTCGACCCATTCTATATGGAGGTCAAGTACGGCAGCACTTGCTCGATTCAGGAGGTCAAGGAGATGCACCTGGTCGATGGCGTGGCCGTGGCTTTTGGCTGCATGGTATCGGCTTACGAGACGCGCCAGAGCAAGAACGGCTCGCAATACGGCATCATCAAGTTTGAGGATTACAGCGACAGCATGGAGATGCGCTTGTTTGGGCGTCAGCTCATGGACTTTGGCAAATTCGGCGTGGTCGGCACCCCGGTGATGGTCAAGGCCAAGTGCCAAAAGCGATACAATAGCGACGAGGTGGTGCTCAATATCGAGCATATCACTCTGCTTGAGGATTACAAGGGGCGCCTGGTCAATGGCATCACCATCAATGCCGCTGTGACACAGGTGGATGAGGATTTCCAGAAGATGCTGCTCGATCATAAGAAGAGCTCGACCCAGCATCTGGGCTCGCTCAATCTGCGCATCTATGACCCGGCGATCAATCGCTCGGTGCTGATGCAATCGGGCATGCGCATCCCCATCAACCGCAAGCTGGTAGAGCAGCTCGACGGCCTCGAGCTCGATTACACAGTCGAGGCCAGCCGACCCTGACCAAAATGTCGAGATTTCTCGATAATTTTCGAGAGCTCTCGACAATTCTCGAAACTATCGAGATTATCGTAACTATCGACCCCAATAAAACCAAATAATAATCAATAATTTAAATCATGATCTTTACAGACGCAAATGTTAATGAAATCATCGCCAGCGGCAAGCCCGTGGTGATCGATTTCTGGGCCACCTGGTGCGGCCCCTGCATGGCTATGGCTCCTATCATTGAGGAACTCGCCAAGGAATACGAGGGAAAAGCAGTAATCGGAAAATACAACATCGACGAGGAGACCGAACTCGCCAGCAAATACCGCATCATGTCAATCCCTACCATCCTCACATTCAAGGACGGTAAGAAAACCAACATCCGCTTGGTGGGCGCTCAGAGCCGCGAGACTCTCGTAGAGAAGATCAACGAGCTCATCGCTATGTGATGCCATCACAAGCTAAATCTCTTGGAAACTGGGGCGAAACCTTGGCCGTTGAGTATCTCATCGGCCAAGGTTACGCCATTCTCGAGCGTAACTGGAAGATGGGCCACCTCGAGGTGGACATCATCGCCATGAAAGACAACATCATAGCATTTGTGGAGGTCAAGACCCGAGGCGATAGGGAATATGACCCGGTGAGCGCTGTCGACCGCAAAAAGCGCAAGCGCACCATCACCTCGGCCGACGCCTATCTCAAGATGAATCGTCTGCCTTATGATTTCCGCTTCGACATCATCTCGGTGAGCGGCGGACCCGACGGATTCAAGCTTGAGCATCTCCCTGATGCGTACTTTCCATCACTAAAAAGCCACAATTACACTTTCAGACTATAATAATGATTACAGCTGCTGACCGACTTAAGATAATACAACTCATCAAGCGTGAGGTGGTGCCAGCCATCGGTTGCACCGAACCCATCGCTGTGGCTCTATGCGTGGCCAAGGCAACCGAACTGCTCGGCCGCGAACCCGCAAAAATCGAGGTGCTGCTGAGCGCCAATATCCTGAAAAACGCAATGGGAGTGGGCATCCCCGGCACGGGAATGATCGGGTTGCCAATAGCCATCGCCCTTGGGGCCCTGATCGGCAAGGCCGACCTCGAGCTCGAGGTGCTGCGCGATGTCACCCCCGAGGCGGTGGAGCGGGGCAAACAGATGATTGCCGACCGCCGAATCTCGATTGACCTCAAGCAGGGAATCTCTGAGAAACTATACGTTGAGGTGACTGTCAGCGATGGCGACGATCGGGCTACTGCCATCATCGCTCGCGGACATACCAATTTTGTCTACCTGGCCCACAATGGCGAGGTATTGCTCAACTCTCTCACCGAGGGCGGCGAGGGCGCTGATGATGACGATGAGCCAAAGCTCACTTTGGCCAAGGTGTGGGAGTTCTCGATGACCACCCCGCTCGAGGAGCTGCGCTTTATGCTTGACACTCGGCGTGTCAACAAGGCTGCCGCCGAGCAGTCGTTTACTGGTCGTTACGGCCACTCGGTGGGGCGCACGCTGCATTGCGAGCGCCAACGCGCTGTGATGGGCGACAGCATATTCTCGCGCATACTATCCTATACGTCAGCTGCTTGCGATGCCCGCATGGCTGGCGCTTGCATACCGGTAATGTCTAATTCTGGCAGCGGCAACCAAGGCATAGCCGCAACCCTGCCGGTGGTGATATATGCCGAGGAATCGTTTGCCTCTGAGGAACAGACTGTGCGCTCTCTGGTGCTGAGTCATCTCACGGCTATCTATATGAAGCAGAATCTGGGACGCTTGTCGGCCCTGTGCGGCTGCGTGGTGGCTGCCACGGGCAGCAGCTGCGGCATCACCTATCTGATGGGTGGCGGATACGAGCAGGTGTCGGCCGCTGTCAAAAATATGGTGGCCAATCTGACGGGCATGATTTGCGACGGAGCCAAGCCGAGTTGCGCCATGAAGCTTACCAGCGGCGTGAGCACAGCGGTGATTTGCGCCATCATGGCTATGGAGGGCCATGTGACCACCTCGGTCGAGGGCATCATCGATGACGATGTTGACCAGACCATCCGCAATTTCGCGGCCATCGGCCGCGATGGCATGAACGAGACCGACCAAATCGTCCTCCAAATCATGACCAGCAAAT
This sequence comes from Bacteroidales bacterium, assembly GCA_020860445.1. Classification (GTDB taxonomy): domain Bacteria; phylum Bacteroidota; class Bacteroidia; order Bacteroidales; family Muribaculaceae; genus CAG-873. Next base: position 40,745 of record JAJBUH010000251.1, read on the forward strand.
GATGGTGTTTTAGGAATCTTAGGCTGCCTAGGATTCCTAAAACATAGATACAACGTAGGCATCCTAGGAATCCTGGGATGCCTACGCTATCTTGGGGGTAGGATTCCTAAGATTCCTAGGATTCCTAATCCTGAGCCTTGAGCAGTTCTTTGAGGCGCTCAATGCCGGCGCTGGCGCCGAGGGGGATGACGGTCACGCCGGGAGGTACGGCTGCCGGCTTGGGATCAATGTAGTAGATCGGGGTGCCGGGTTTTACATACTGCAGCAGCGCTGCGGCGGGATATACCACAAGCGAGGTGCCGATGATTACGAAGATGTCGGCCTCGTGGGCAATCTGGGTAGCAGGCTCGAAATTGGGCACTGCCTCCTGGAAAAACACTATATGGGGCCTCACATGGTGACCATCGATCACTGTGTCGGGGGTAGTGTCGAGCTCACCCGGCTCGAGCTGGTAGACCTTGCTATCGTCGTCGATAGCGCGAACCTTCATCAGTTCGCCGTGGAGGTGCAATACATTCTTTGAGCCAGCGCGCTCGTGCAGGTCATCGACATTCTGGGTGATGACGTACACGTCATAATCCTTCTCGAGGTCGACCAGGGCGCGGTGTCCGGCGTTGGGCTCTACGCTTACGAGCTGATGGCGCCTTTCGTTGTAGAATTTATGCACAAGCGATGGATTGCGCGCAAAGCCATCGGCCGAGCACACATCCATCACCGGATAGTTTTCCCACAAGCCTCCGGCGTCGCGGAAAGTGCTGATTCCGCTCTCTACGCTCATGCCGGCGCCCGTGGAGATCACGAGTTTCTTTTTCATATTAGTTCAATGCGTTCTTGATGGCGTCTTTTGCCTTGTTGGCGGCGTCGGTAGCGGCATCGGTGGCAGCGTCAACGGCTTGGCCAGTCTTTGAGGCGATGCTGTCGGCGGCTTCTGATGCGGCATCCTTGGCCTTGTCGGTTACGCTCTCGGTCTTGTCGCCGGTGAGAGCGGCAGCGGCGGTGATAGCGGCCTGAGCCTTCTCAAGCAGAGGTGCTGTGCTGGGGAATTTCTGTTCGATGGTGGGTTTGATTTTGTCAAGATAGTCCTTGGCTTCCTGTACTTTGCCTTCCTTGACGAGTTTCTCTACATAGGCTTGGGCCTTGCTAACGATGTCTTGAGCTTCGGCCTCAGATGATGCCTTGTTGATTTGGTCCACAACCTCGGTGGCTTGTTGGTCGGCAGCCTTCTCGGCTGAGCCTCCACATGATGCCATGCAAAGAGAGGCGATTACGGCCAGTGATAAAAACAACTTTTTCATACTGCTATTTTGATTTAGTACGTATTTTTGTCTATTTTTATTTGCAGTTTAGGTTTTTTATTGGTCTCAATGGAGTTAAAATTCATCTCTTTATAACAAATGTTGTAAAGATTGGTTTAAATCGGAGAAAAATTTCTAACTTTGCGCCGTGAAATTCTCTTCTCTCTGACTGATTGTGTCAGTTACATAGATTATTGTGCCGCCGATAGGCCGAAATGGGCCAATAATTGTTTATATTATGTTGTAGAAGACAATAATTATGAGCATTTTACCAAATATAATTCCCGAACAAGCCAAGAAATATGGCGACAAAGAGGCAATGAACTATGTCAACGAGCATGGCGAGGTGCTTCAGGCGTTGTCGTACCGCCAGCTCAACGAGCAGGTCAATGCTGCGGCTTGTGGATTTGAGACTCTCGGCCTTGAGCCGGGCGATGTGGTGATGGTGCTGTCGCCCAACCGCCCTGAGATGCTGATTACCGACTTTGCTTGTTACACCAACCGCGCTGTGCCTGTGTCGATTTACTCTACCGCCAGCGCCGAGCAGCTTGATTATGTGCTGCATGATTGCAAGCCAAGGTTTGTGATTGCCGGCACGGTCGAGCATCTCGCTTTGCTGCGCCCATTGACCGAGAAATGCCCCTGGGTAGAGCATCTGCTGCTCTATGATGGCCACTCTGAGCATGCGATGCCTTGGACCGACTTGATAGCCCTGGGCCAGAGTGCCTCTGACGCTTGCCGTGCCGAGGTCGAAAATCGTCGCCGCTCGGTGCTTGCCGAGGATACGGCTACCCTGGTTTATACATCCGGCACTACGGGCGAACCCAAAGGGGCTGACCTGCCTCATAGTTGCTTTAATGCAGTGATCAAGATACACCGCGAGAGGCTGACCATGCTGTCTGACAATGACCGCTCGCTGTGCTTCTTGCCGCTATGCCATATTTTCGAGAAGGGCTGGAGCTATGTGTGCATAGCCCTGGGCATGCACATTGCTATCAACCAGAATCCGCGCGAGATTGCCGGGGCTGTGCGCAATGTCAGGCCAACCTGCATGTGCTCGGTGCCGAGATTCTGGGAGAAGGTCTACTCAGCCGTAATCGAGAAGATTGCTGAGATGCCTATGGTCAAGCGCAAGATGGTGATGTATGCTATACGCATTGGCCGCAAGCGTAACCTCGACTATGTGAGGCTGGGCAAGGAGGCTCCGGGTTGGCTCGAGGCTATGTATCGCAAATTTGACAAGTCGGTGTTTGAGCCGATGAAGCGCGCCATCGGCATCGAGAATGGCAACCTGTTCCCGACTGCCGGAGCGCCTATATCGCCCCATATTGTCAGATTTTTCCGCAGCATGGGCGTGCCGATGATGGTTGGCTATGGTCTGTCTGAGACCACAGCTACTGTCACTTGCTTCCCCACTATCGATTATGTGATCGGCAGCGTGGGCACGGTGATGCCCGAGGTGATGGTGCGCATTGCGCCCCAGGCTGGCGAACCCGAGACAGCCGAAGACCGCAAGGGCTCAGGCGAAATCCAGGTCAAAGGTCCCACTGTGATGCGTGGATATTTCAACAAGCCTAAGGATACGGCCGAGGCGTTTACCGAGGATGGCTGGTTCCGCACTGGCGATGCTGGATATTTCGACCGCGAGGGCGCTTTGGTGCTCACCGAGCGCATCAAGGACCTATTCAAGACCAGCAATGGCAAATACATCGCTCCGCAAGCTATCGAGAGCCGCTTGGGCGAGGACAAGTATATCGAGCAGGTGGCTGTGGTGGGCGAGAGCCGTAAGTATGTCACGGCGCTTATCATCCCGGCTTTCGGGGCCCTGAAGGAGTATGCACGCCGCCATAAGATAGCATTCAAGAATCTCGAGGATTTGATTCAAAACTCGCAGATTATCAAGCTCATCGCCGACCATATCGAGAGGTTGCAAAAGGGGCTGCCATCGTTTGAGCAGATCAAGAAATTCACTCTGCTGCCCAAGGCGTTCACTATCGAAAGCGGCGAACTCACCAACACCCTCAAGATACGCCGACCCGTAATTAACGAGCATTACGCCAAGGAAATCGAGGCGATGTACGCATAGACAAGTCAAAAGTATTAAGTCAAAAGTCAAAAGTAATGGCAAAGGTATATACACGCACCGGCGATGCCGGTACAACATCACTGGTGGGAGGCACCCGGGTGTCGAAATCATGTCTGCGGCTCGATGCCTACGGCACAGCCGATGAGCTAAACTCAGCAATAGGCCTGATGCTGGCTATGGACGGTGTGCCCGAGCGTGTGCGCCGCGTACTCGATGTGGTGCAGAATCGTCTCTTCAACCTCGGCTCTGAGCTCGCCACCGAGCCGGATTCTAAGTGGAAGCCTCAAGGCATCCGCCAGGAGGATGTGGATATGCTCGAGCGAGCCATTGATGAGATTCAGGCCGACCTGCCCAAGCAATTCCAATTCGTGCTGCCCGGCGGCACTATGGCTGCCGCGCAAGCCAATGTGGCCCGCACTGTGGCTCGCCGATGCGAGCGCCGCATGGTCGAGATGGTCGAGAATGGCATGGACATCGCCCCCGAGGCCATGAAATTTATCAATCGACTGAGCGATTATCTGTTCGTGGCCGGCCGTGATTGCAATATTTCTGCGGGCCGAAGCGAAATTTTTTGGAATAAAGATTGTTAGTATAAATAATTATCGTAACTTTGCGCGATTTTTCTAAGGATTACTAACATTAAACTTACATAAGCTATGGCAATGTACAATCGACAGTCCAACGTGTACTGGACCCTCGAGCTCGCCTCCAAGCTCGAGGATGCCCCTTGGCCAGCTACTAAGGACGAACTCATCGACTATGCTCAGCGCTCAGGCGCCCCTCTTGAGGTCATCGAAAACCTCCAAGAGATGGAGGACGAAGGCGAAACCTACGAAAGCATCGAGGATATCTGGCCCGACTACCCCTCAAAAGAAGACTTCTTCTTCGACGAAGAAGAATATTAACCTCAAATCTCGACATAACTCATTGAAAATCAATAGCAGGTGAAGTAATACATTTATTTCACCTGTTTATTTTTGTACCTTTTAGACCATAATAAATTTCCGTATTTTTTACGTAACAAGGACTTTCCTCGTCTGTTTTCGATTTGGAAATGTGGATTTATTGCCGTATTTTTGCAGTGGAATTTCTTTCCTCGTGAGGCAAGAACATTATCCTCGTAACAACAAAAATCACACAATATGGGCCGTCAGAAACGATCATATCCTCAAGGTCTCCTAACCCTCAATATGAATGGCGAGACTGATAAAGACAAGAAGTGCATGATTTACCTCCAATACACTTGGAATGGAAAAATCAAGCGCAAGGGGACTGGTGTACGCTGTAGGTTCGCCGACTGGAATCAAAGTGGCAATCGGGGCAAGGGCGAGCTAAGAGCAACCTATGGTAAGGAGTATGTTAGGGATAATGCTGTTCTCCAGCAGCTCTTGACTAAGTATGATAATCTTATTAAGGATTATTTTTTGAAATATCCTGACAAACTTACCTTCGATGCGATTAAGGAAATCTTGGAGGATAAGCCCATTGTTCGCAAAGATGGTGGCAGAGACTTTGTGGAATATGCCAAATCCGTCATCGAGAGCCGTTATCGCAGAAATGTTATTCGTCGCTCGCGATATGAAAATCACATGTCGAGCCTCAACATATTTGGCCAGTTCTTGCGGTCAACAAAATCGGGCACCTATGAGCCTGATAAGATCTATTTGTCGGATATTTCTACAGAGCTTATAGATAAGCTTATCAAGTGGCGTAGGGAGGTTAAGATGAACAGTGATGAGACCATTAACCATGCTCTCACTCCAATACTCAATGCCGTAGAGGAAGCGGCTCTGAATGGTTATATTCCCCAAGAGTTGAATGCTCGGCTACAAGACATGAGGATTATCGTGAAGCCACCACTGGATGATAGCGGCGATAAGGAGTTCGATGGGAAATATTTGACTGAGGAACAACTTAAGCAGCTGGTTGAGGCTTACGATAAATGTAAGGAAGTGCGCCGTAAAGAATATTTGGAAATGTTCTTATTCGCTTTCCATGCCTGTGGGCTTCGTGTCGTTGATGTGATGACGCTCCAATGGGGGCATATTGATTTTAAGAAAAGAGAGTTGCGGAAAGTTTTGATAAAGACACAAACACGCCATGTGATACCGCTTAATGATGCAGCGATTACCATATTGGAGAAGTGGAAGAGCCGTGAGCTAAATAATCGCTACGTGTTCGGGCTTCTTGATGATGGGTTCAAGTATGCTGACAATGAAGAGGGCTTGTATAAAAAGCGTAACACATTGACCAAATCTATAAATCAATCCATTCGTGTGGTAGGTGAGCAGATTCAGCTGCCCTTCCCACTGACCATGCACGTGGCTCGCCATACCTTTGCGGTGTACGCTCTGAATCACAATACAAATCTCTCAGTGATTAGCCGTTTGCTCGGTCATGCCTCTACGGAAGTTACGGAGAAGGTGTATGCCCAGTTTCTAAACTCTACATTGACTGATGAAGTGGAGAGATTGAAGTTATCCTTCCTACCCACGAGCCTGTAAACAAAAACAGCGGAAGCCATATTGCAGGCCTCCGCTGAATCGAATAAAAAACAAAAGTTAAACAACCAATCTACTGTTGCCGGAATGGAGCCCGGTAACAGTATGCCAAAAAATCTTCGATGTCCTTTTGACTATACCAGAACTTATCGCCGTGCCTGGAATAGCCCAGATAGCCTTCGTTGCGATAGTACGCTAAGGTCTGTCGGTTAACGCCCAAAAGCTCGCAGGCTTCTTTGGTGTCGTATATGGTCTTAAGCTTGGATGCTTCGTGTTGCTGAATCAGTGCCTCGAAGAAATCATGGAGGTCGCCGATGGTCAGCGTAATCTTAGTTTCGCGCGGTAGATCAGTGATATTGATCTTTCTCAAATGTAGCCATATTTTAGGGGGAGGAGAGAGGATTTTACTCAAATATACATTTCGGTGTCTCTGGACTTTTATAGATCAAGCGCAATATCAATTTCATCTATGATAAACCCTAAGTCAGAGTTTATCGAATGAAATATTTGTTCTTCCACATAATAGTAGGGATAAAGATTTGGGAGAGTTACTTCCTGGGTTGAGCCATCCTTTTTCTTGATTATGAGGTTAAAGGGATCGAATTTCTTCTTACCATACACAACCTCTATCGTGTCGTATATAGGGTGGTCTACTTGAAATGAGAGACGAGTTAAAAGCCAATCTTCATTGGGCATCTTATCGTATTCGTCTTTATCCATCAGGTTGTCAATCCATTTTAGGACTGAATCTTCATCTCCGCTTTGATTGTACTTATATATCTGTCCAAAACACATCTCGAAATCCTCTAGTTCTCGTGTTTTGAGCACCATTGCTATTTTTCTTAATCCTTCATTGTGGGGCCAGAAATCAAAGAAAAAGGGGCTAGAGGAAAGTTCTTTTATTTCATCGTACCATTCAGGAGAAAACACATCTGAGAACAAAATCTCCTTACCAGTAATCCCAGAAAAAAAAGACCTTGTCATTCATACGATTTACAAATTCATTACCAGTCATTTAAATGATTTTTTAAGGAAAACGTAGGATTATCCCACGTTACGTTCTACTTACTTTTATAGGGTTTACTTGGTTATCACACATTCTGCAATATCACTAATGGAGGAGCTCTTGGGTTCATCATAACTATCATTTTACTCATGGTTGTTTAGTCGTTGCTGGATTGTTCCCAACCCATATTCTCCTTCAGCTCGGCAATCATCGTGGTTACATCGCTGTTCAAGAAAATGATTGGATCATGGTCAAAATCAACATCAGCGGTCAGGTGGCTTACGCTTACTGTTTCTGTAGTGCCATCTTTTTTCTTTACCGTGATGATAAAGGGATCGAACGCTTTTTGGCCATACTCAACTACGATAGTGTCGATTATTGGGTCATCGACTTGGATTGTGATGCGAGGATAGCCCCAGTCTTCATGCTCCATCTGATAGTACTCGTCCTTATCCATCAGGTTGTTTATTGCGTTGATAAAGGTTTCATCGTGCGCATCGTCATAGCCATTATTGTCTTGATAGTACTCTTCAAGGTTTACAGGCTCGCCTGATTTTAGTACAGACCACACGTGTTGTATGTCATCTTCGTCTCCATTAGAATCCAGAAGATACATACCATCGAAATAGCCTTGATTAGGATTGGGGCTATCGGGAAGCTCCTCTACGAATGCAAGTTCTTTTCCTGTAAAATCTGAGAAAAAGACCTTGTTCTTCATGATGTTGATAAATTTTTCTCGTTCCATATAAAGTTGTTTTTTAGAGCGCGGGCGGTTGCCAACGCAGTGCACTTATTTTATATTTTCTTACTTTTGTCATTCTTCCTTACTACCTTATAAGGTCAGGTAAGGGGGCGCTCTTAAAGTTTTCATATATTTCTGTGTTACTCGGGTTATTTGTTGAAGTTAGGCCATATTATCAGGCTCTTCTTTGATTTTGTGTCTTTGTTCTTGTAATCCTCCAAGGCCTTGTCGAATAGGGCGCATGGAGAAAACCCATTTTGCTGAACCAGTCGAGAGCGCCCTTCAAGCACCCAGTTCATGATTCCTGGGAGTTCGTGGGCGATTATGGTAGAGGCCAGCTTTGGGTCGATCTGCTTCTTGGGAATCTCCACGTTGAAAGGTGCGATGAGGAAGCGGCGATAGTAGCCGTTGGAACGGTCGTTGGTCTTTGGCAGCTCGTTCATGCAGAATATCATCTTAGGATAGTCTGTAGTGGTTATCACATCTTCGTAAAGCACCTTAGCGCTTATTGGCTCGCCGCTGGCCATTCTCTTGAACACATCGCCTTGGAATGCCTCAGGGGAGACATCGGAGCAGGTGTTGAGCAGCTTCCCGATTATGTTGCTTCTGTGATTCGCACTATGTTCCCCATAGCATAAATCCGATATGGATTCGTGGCTCACGTTGCCAGAGCCTATTAGGGCATGGGCTATATCGAGGAAAACTGATTTTCCGTTGCAGCCCTTCCCATAGAGGAAAAGCACCTTCTCCAACTTTAGACTTGAGGCGAATATCCAGCCCAAAAACTCGGCAAGCACCAACTGGCCGCTAGGGTCAGGCATCACTCTGTCAAGATATGATTTGAACTTGGGGCATTGGGCGGTGGGATCGTAATCGAAGGGGAGGGCGTATCTGAAATAATCCGTCCACTGGTGCGGCACGAGTTGCATCTTGGTCAGATCGAGAGTGCCGTTGTTGAAGTTGATCTTGTCGGGTGCTTGGGTAGGAAACAAACCCATCATGGAATATGGGAACTGCCTCACCAAATCCTCAATCCTCTTGCGTTCCTTCCCGGCGATGCCGTCGTTTAGAATTGAGCAGTTGCTGTAGATGAGGAACTGGGTAAGGTAGGACTTGGGTATCTCCACCCACATCTTCCCATGATAGCAGTAAAGCTTTGAGTCCATGCAGGAGAATGCATAGCCAAGGCTCTTCGCTGCCTTTTGGATAGTGTCGCAAATCTCAGCGCAGGATTTGCCTGAAAACGGCTTATTCTGGAAGCTCGATTGAAGCTGCCCCACTATGGCATTAAGCGTTTGTTTTAGTTGGTTCATAATCATTTTAATAAATGGGGCGCCAAACTTAACGCCCCATTTGGATTAGTCTTTAGAGTTGAAGTACTCATTCATGGCTGCCTGAATACGCTCTCCCATTTTTGTTGCTGTGGGAGTAATCCATTTGCCTTTTGAGTTTTGAACTTTCTCGGTGATCTTACCAGCGTCTATCTGGTTGATGAAGGCAACAAGTTCTTTCGTTGACTCTTCTTTTTTCGTCCACCTTTTGTTTATGGGTTCGATGCATTGTTTACTCTTTTGCGGAGCATTACTTTCCTCCCCAAACTTCTTAACCAATGCGTCATGAATCGGAGCATATTTGTTGGCTTGATCACTAAGTGTGGAATCCAATTTATCCTCTCCATTGATTACCTTCACAAGTTTGTCAATCTTTGTCTCGCGGCATTCACCTGTTACATTCTCCCATGCAGCAGTGTAGTTATAGCCATTAGCTACAAGCACCTTGACTTTTTCAAGGATAGGGTTGCCGGTCTTGACGTATGCACCGAGAAGATACTCTTCCCCATTCCAAGGCTTAGAAGCGCTATTTACGGCCATAAGGATTTTGGCAATGTCAAAATCACCCTTAACCGTAGCATACACTGCAAACAAGGAAATCTTGGAGGAAAGTGCCATAGCCTTGAAAGCTTTAACTCTATGATGCCCATCTATGGAGGATATGGCATTTAAAAGTTCGTCAATGTCAGTAACCTCTACTTGTTCACCATCTTCATCCTCCTTATATACCTTACGCCCCATAGCGTATGCCATTAAAGCTGGGATAACTATAATCGGATTTTGAAAACATGTTTCTGACGCACTGTTTCTGATTATATCAGAATGTCTGTCATCGACAGTTCTTTGAAGATCCAGTGAATAGAGTGGGATTACTGGGTACTCGCCTAAGCATGGTGATACCTTGAATATGGCATTTTTGCCATCATTGAAAGGTACCATTAGAGAGGGATGGCATTCTATTTGATAGGATACCACCATTCTGAATAGGCTTGCTCTTTCCTTTGGGGGAAGATCTTTAGCGAAGCCTAGTGGTTGATTGAACAAAGCTAATAGCTCTGCTTTCTTGTCAACGGCTGCGGTCGGAGCCGCTTTTTCGTGTGTGGGAGCCTCCGTTGATGGCTCTCGTATCGGATCGGGACTGTGCCCGCCCGATATTTCAGTGGGTGTGGTTTCTTCCATATTTATAATATGTATTTGTGCTGATTGCCCTGCTACCAATCAGCGGTTGGTAAATAGCACTTAACAGGAGTGCTTTAGGTTTAATCCAGTATGTCAATGTACGCTTGCTATGCCTTTGAGGGAGGGGAGTTGAGAAGAGTTGCCTCATCGGTTTCACAGTGCAAAGGTAGGGATTACCCCATACCTGACCGAGCCAAAACTGAACTTCGATATTGCCATTTTTTCGTGTTCACTTTTGTTGGTGTATTCGGGGATTACATAGAATCGATTTTATCATTTTGTGCAAAGGATTGCAAATGTTCTGAATGAATAGTTATCGGGTTTACTAATATCTAAAGATTTTTTATTACTTTTGCGGTGATGAATAAAAAAGATTTATCGAGTGGCAGCATGGTTGGTCGCTGCATATCCAAATCCCAACCAATAAATAACAAGAGTACATTTAAATTCTTAAAAACAGTAATTGTAGGATAACTAACACCCTTAGGACTATTTGAGGAATATCGCACAAGGCAGAAATGTCTCAGTTTTTTGGCGATTTGATTAAAATCCTTGTTGAATACGAATCTACTGACAGGCTCAATAAATACGAGAAGAAAGTCTTTGACAAGGTAACGAGAATAGTAAACGAAGGAGTAGAAAAGGATCAAGCGAGGTCGGCAAGGGCGCACGGTACCCATTGGCTTTTACAGGACGGTCGCATGCAAATCGTTAAGAGCATGATTAGACATTATTGGAAAATGCTGATGAAAGATGAAAACGAAAATGCCAGACTTACCAAAGATAAAGCGCGATTGTATGCCACAGCAATGGTTGTGATGCAATTCAGACCGCCTAAGAGCCAGAATGGTAAGAATCCTGTCGAAATGAAATTTTTTGAGACTCAGTTCAAAGATGATGAGGAATTCAAGTTTCGTAGAGGCACGATTAGTGATTACATTACTATTAGAATACCATGCATCCAAAATGGTGACCCCAGATCCAAAGTTAAGTTATCCATAGACCAGAAAAAAAAGATAAAAGCTACAGTAGAAGAATTGAATGCCACATTCCATATGTGGTTCAGAGATTTTTAAAATGAGTAAGAGTCCGGCTAAGAAACAAAACGGCTGGGCTATTTTTGTATCTATACTTCACATAATGCAGACTCCGCTTAACCAAACTGGATTCTGTATTGAGCCGTCCCACATCACTCCAATACCTTATATTTGTATACATAATATAATAATGTAGTCGGCCATTTCAACTCTTATTAAGTTAAGGGGGTCGGCGAGGCTATGGCTGTTGCGACTAAAGACAGCTTGAATCGGAAAGATCAAGTTCCCTCAGCATAAAAACATGGCCGAAAGAAAACCACCCTTGTGTCGGCGCAGCCTTGGTAGAAACCCAAGCTCCCGATTCAGGGGCTTTCTTTTTTTATGCCGTTTCAAAAGCCCATGGTTGCCTTATATGTGACAATACGATAAAATACTATAATACAATGATTCTAAACATTAACCAAATTTGTAAGATAGGAGACCTGATCTTAAAGACAGGTATCCTTGCCGCCGTGATAGTGGGCGTGAAAAAGATTAGCCCACAAAAAGCCTCCATCAAAGAGGAAGTAGAAATCACGCAAGACCCAACCGAGGAAGCACCGGCGAAGAGCCAGGAATAATCGTTTGGGCGACAAGCAGTCCTTAGCGGCTGCTTTATTTTTCACCCCTTCAAAAAGTTCTGGTTGCCTTATCTGTGTATAACGAATAACTAACTGAATAATAACCGAAAAAATAACGAACAATGAACAACTTTAAGAACTTTGCTAAGGTGCTGGCAGTGGTGGTGAACATAATCTTCATCACAAGCACTACGATTGATGTGGCCAAGTATGTGAAAGGCCAGTGGAAGAAGAACCACAAGAAAATACAAAAATCATGAGGTATGATGACGGACGTGACTTGATCATCATACTTTTGGAAGTGCTCCAGTGCCTTCTGAAAGGGGAGAAGAAAATCTCCACGCTATTAAAGAAAAATAAACCAAACACAAAAACCCAAAAAGAATAACAATGGATACAGACCTGTTATTACCCACGGTGTTGGCTCTGCCTACTGCCGTGACACAACAATCTGCTGCGGACGAGCCAAGAGAAATCCCAGCATTCATAGAGAGCAATAGCCAAGCCATTACTCTCGCTGAGCTTGAAAACGAGAACATCGTTCCCACGTTTTCAGACCTAAACCCAGTAATCGCTCATCAAACCTTCGCCAACACGGTGAAGTCAGCTGCGATGAGCATATTCCCTAATGAGAAATTCGGGGACATCGAAATGAGAGTGTCGCACCAAACCAACGGTCGCATACCCTCAGCCCTTCATGTTCCTGTAAACGAGCTACAAGAATGGCAAAAGACGAAATACTACCAGAGATTCGCCTTTGCATTCGAGATCCTATCAATGAGCGAGACCATCAACGGAAAGCAATGCTACCTTACAATAGGTGGCACCCGATCTCTCTCAAACACCAACCTATTCGGAAAGCAAGCACCACAGAAGTTTTCCATCTTCATCGGATGGAGAGCCAGTGTTTGCTCAAACGGAATGATCCACACTGACGGACTTAAATCGGGTATCAGCTGCTTGACCTCAGCTGACATCTTCGAGAACTCCTTCAACCTATTCTCCAACTACGATGCTATGACTGACCTAAGAAACTTGCGTAACTTGGGTACGACCAGCATGACAACCGAGCAGTTCTGCGGAATACTCGGAAGATTCAGGCTTTACTCAGCAATGAGCGATAAGCAGCGAAAGCAGTTATCTTTGCCAGAGATAACGCTCGGAGACAGCCTTCTGAATGCTGCCACCAAGAACTTCGTGACTGATTCCGATTTCGGAATAAACGGAAGAGAGGCAATCACTTGCTTTGACTTCCTGAATCTTCTCAACGCCGCTGCCAAGAACTCATACATTGACTTGTATGCTGCTCGCAATGCTGACTGCACCACCATCGCTGTAGAGATACAGAAGGCCATAAACCACGAAGATACACCATACAGCTGGTTTTTGAACTAGCGTTAGTCCATCGGCTAACAACTTCCCACAAGTCGGGAGGGCAACTAACTACTATACGGTTGCTCTCTCGGCTTTTCTGTTTTGTAACCTCAACAAGCAACCAATATGTGTAAATTTCAAAAACCCATCATTCCTGCTGATGCTTCAGCAGATGATCGTCGAGCCATCATGTTCGACACCCTCAACGCTCTTGATCTTAACGACAAGTGCGAAAAGCGTAATGGCCTGACCTACCTTTCTTGGTCTCAGGCTTGGAATGAGTTCAAGTCGGCTTACCCTTCTGTAACTTACAAGATTGTGAAGAACCCAAACACTGGGCTTCCCTACTTCTCAGACCCCAATCTGGGAATCTTCGTCTATACCGAAGTAACGGTTGACGATCTGACCCATGAAATGTGGCTTCCTGTAATGGACACCAAAAACAAGGCCATGAAGGAAAATCCTTACTCATATCAAGTGTGGGATAAGGATAAGCGAACCTATGTAGAACGTACCGTTGAAGCCGCTACGACCTATGATATTAACCGTACAATTATGCGTTGTCTAACGAAGAACCTAGCTATGTTCGGACTAGGGTTGTATATTTTCAACGGATCTGATCTCCCTGAACAATCTTCCGATGACACGCAAGCGAAAGGCAAGCAAAAGCAAGAGGCTGCCCCTGCTCCCTATGACAGATTCGCTCCTATCAAGGACGCTATCAGCAATGCCCAGTCTGTGAACGACCTGATGAGCCTCTATCTCGACCACCAAGCAGAGATTGAAGCTAATCCAAACGTGAAGGCTATGCTCACACAAAGAAAGCAACAGCTCCAACTAATGACACCAAGATAACATGGCACGTGTAGAACTCCAAGAATCAGGCGTGGTTTTCGACAAGGAGAGCCACACTTATCAGCTCAATGGGAAAATGCTGTCTGGAATAACCGACATGATCCAACAGCAGCTCTTCCCCAACGAATACAAGGATATTCCCTGGCACATCGTAGAGAAAGCAGGGGAATACGGCACTCAGGTTCACGAATCCATAGAGGATTTCGAGAAGAACTGGAATCACGATGGCACTGTAGAGTTGCAAGATTACATCAGTCTCTGCAAGGAATACTGCTTGGTGCATGAACGCAGCGAATACACCGTAACCGATGGCGTTAGCTTCGCCTCAAACATCGACAAGGTGTATAGAGTATCGGATAACACATTCGACTTGGCTGACATCAAGACCTATGGCCAGCTAACGCCAGAAAAGTTGCAAAAGGCTAGATGGCAACTCAGCGTGTATGCCATGTTCTTTGAGTTTGTAAACCCCAAAGCCAAGGTCAATCGGCTCATGGTAATACACATTCGCAACAAGCAGCGCAAGGACGGATCAACAGACCACATCAAAGAGATAATCTTCGTGGATCGCATTCCGTCAGACATCGTGAAGGAGCTTTTGATAGCCACAGTAGAGGGCAGGCAGTTCCTCAATCCTTACGACATTCCTCCAGAGTTCTCATCGAAGGAGGGGCGCATACGTGAGCTTATCCTACAGAAAGACCAAATCGAAAAGGAGCTTGGAGAAATCAAATCCTCATTGCTCCAAACGATGGTGCTTCTCAACATCACTCGCTGGGCCACGGAAGGAGGCATGAAGATAGTGAGAAAGCAGGATTCAACTCGATCCTCATTCGACCTCGCCGCATTCCAGAAAAAGCATCCCGACATTGACATCAAGCCATTCTACAAGACTTCGAGAGTGTCGGGCAGCGTGACCATAACGGTATAATCCCAACCAAAGGGGAGATATGACATAGCAAGTTGTATCTCCCCTTTCTCATTTTCAAGAACCAACAAAATCAAGAGAAATGATATTCTACCAGTTCAAGGACTACGAGGACTTCAAATCAATCTTCGGGTTCGTAAAGCATGGCAACGGCAAGAAGAGCAGAAAGAACAAGATTCTTCTTGCCTACCTGAAAACACCTGAGATTCTGAGAGAGGCTTCTACCACATGGAAACTCGATATGCTCAACATCAGAACTATGCCGGCACTTAAGAAATACATATTCGACAGGCTGGCTACCAATGAGGACGGACTGAAATACAGAGTTCGCATCGTCAACAGGACTTTCTGGTCTAACGTCTATGAGACAGACGAGAAGGAGGGCATTTGCGAAGATGGCGATTCAACAATGGTTCGCTATCTAAAGCATGAGAGGGATGGCCAAGTCAAGGCTTACAAGATGAAGCCAGGAAAGCTGCTGAGAAACCTAATCTCGGAATCCGCTTTCGGAAAGAAGCTCTGCAACCAAGTGATAACTTACTTGGCTGAGGAAATCTCTAACGAATGGAACGCTTACGCTTCGACTGGTTTGAAGCTTTTCGTAAACCAAGACTTCGATCGCATCTACAGCCCCTCCCACTGCAAGGGCAACTTCGACAGCTGCATGATGGGAAAAGGATACTCTGATTTCTACAAGGACTATGTTGATGCTTCCGCTGCTTACCTCCAAGACCGAGACGGAAAGATTGTGGCTCGATGCATCATATACAATAATGTATTCGATGAGAATGGAAAGACATGGCGTTATGCTGAACGCCAGTACTCCAGTGACAAGGACGACACTCTAAAGCGAGCGCTTATCGACCACCTTATCAAGGGGAACTACATCGACTGTTACAAGCAGATCGGTGCTGGCTGCCACGAATGCACCGCCATAGTGGATCTCAATGGAAACTCTCTTTCAGAAAAGCAGTTTGGAATAGACTGTTCGGCTTACGAGGGCGACATTCTTTCGTACCAAGATTCCTTCATCTTTTTGAACTTGAAGAAAGGAATGGCTTACAACTACGAGCCTCCTTGCGGTTACGACTACGAGCTTTCAAACCCTTATGGGGGAGTGGGCTATACCGAAGATGACGAATACAATCCAGATGAAGATGATGAATGATTTCGACCTTCTGAAAACGCTCTTCGCTATCCACTCTCCATCAGGCAAGGAATATGCCATGAGAAAGTTCATCAAGAGCTATGTGAAGCGAAATATCCCCTGCTGTAAGATTTGGGGAGACCGATTCGGAAACCTCTATGCGGTGAAAGGCAAGCCAGATTGCGGCACTTACCCATGTGTCGTTTCTCACTTGGATCAGGTTCAGCCTGAGTATCCGCTCGACTACAAGGTAATTTCCACCGAAGATATTATTTTCGGATACAGCCACTCCACTCGATCTATGTGCGGATTGGGTGCAGACGATAAGGTGGGCATCTTTATTTGTCTACAGTGCCTCAAAAGATTCCCAAGCATCAAGGCCGCTTTCTTCGCTGATGAGGAAAGAGGCTGTCATGGGAGCGAAAAGTGCGAGTTGAAGTTCTTCGATGATGCGAGATTCATCATAGAGCCTGACAGAAAGGGTAACTCCGACTTGATAACTCAGATAAGCTACACTCAGCTTGCGAGCGATGATTTCATTCAGGCCATCAATGCTGAACAGTTCGGGTATGCGCCCGAAAGAGGGCTGTTGACCGATGTTGAGGCTTTGAAAGAGAGAGGCTACCCCCGCTCATGCATCAACCTGAGCTGCGGCTACTACAATCCCCACACATCTGAGGAATATGTGGTTAAGAAGGATTTGCTCAATTGCATGAGCTTCGTATTCCACATAATCGAAACCGTAAAGGAAACCTATCCTTGCGACAACGAGGATGGCTACCTATCCGTGTACACCAGAGAGGACGAGCTTTCAGAGCTTTATGATATGCTCGACTTCCAAATGTCCTACAATCCCAACGCTTCTGCCAAGGATTACTACGATTACTACAAGCATTGCTATCCCTCCCTGAAAGAAAAGGATTTCGAGGAGGTGATGGAGGCTTGGAGAGAAACCAACGAACCAATAAACTGAAACGACAATGAGTAAAGAATCCGAAAAACGAGAGGTCGAGGCCATGATTCAGCTTGAAGATATGGTCAATACGATTTCTTGGAACGAAAAGGCATTCGCCAAGACCCTGAGGCGTTGCCACCGCACATTGCAGCAGACCATAGTGAGAAGCTGCGTAGCCATCATCAAGGAGGTTGCTTCCGATGATTACGGTTGCGACCACAGAAACCAAGCGAGCCATGACCTCTGCAAAAAGATTGTGGAGACTGGAGTGCTTGACCACGCCTATCTCCCTTTCATATGAGAACAAGGAGATTCTGCCCGAAATGCGGACGAGAGCTTAGACGCGAAACAGACAAGTATCTGAGACGTGAATATCCTTTCGTCTGCTTTTTCTGTGATGAGAACTTCTACAGGATAGAAGCAAGAACACACAAACGCAAATCAAAACCACAATGCCCAAAAAAGCGAAACCGATGACCAAAGCCCAGCGTGAGCGAGAAAAGCGTGAACATGACAAGAGAGTGTTCATGTACGGCCAAAAGAACGCTGAGAAACCGATGTACCGCAACGTATTCTACCACTTCGATGTGACAGTGAGCCACTGCGAATACTGCGGCAAGCCAATGAATGCTTCCGAGGTAAACGACTTTGGAACGCTATGTGAA
This sequence comes from Bacteroidales bacterium, assembly GCA_020860445.1. Lineage (GTDB taxonomy): Bacteria > Bacteroidota > Bacteroidia > Bacteroidales > Muribaculaceae > CAG-873. The sequence goes on from JAJBUH010000251.1 coordinate 58,466, forward strand.
CAATGCTATTTGAAGGAATACTATGGGTAACAGGCTTCATGTGGCATCGACCTACAATGTTAAATGGAACAATGAAGGCCACTTCGACTGGAAATCCTGCGAGTTCCATGAGTTCCTTAGTGCCTTGGATATAGAACCCACAGGCAGCGACCGAACTTGCGACCCTTGTCCTTGGGATTTTGAAATTTCCAAGGAAGAATGGGAGAGCGGCATAGGCAAGCTAAAAGCCTTCAACACTCTCCCTGTTCAGCAGCAAGCCCATATCACTGTGGCTCTGACCCAACTTGAAACTACGATTCCAGATATGATCTCCATAATGGAAAGCTATATGAAGAACAGCGATCCTGCTTGGGAGTATCTGGAGTTCGCATTCTTCTAACCAATATTAAATAGTGTTTGCTGAATTAATGTAAGTTGTTGATATTTAAGATATTTAACTC
>JAJBUH010000036.1 GCA_020860445.1 Bacteroidales bacterium
GTGTGGCAGCGCCGCCCCCGGCGCAGTGCAGTGTGGCAGCGCCGCCCCCGGCGCAGTGCAGTGTGGCAGCGCCGCCCCCGGCGCAGTGCAGTGTGGCAGCGCCGCCCCCGGCGCAGTGCAGTGTGGCAGCGCCGCCCCCGGCGCAGTGCAGTGTGGCAGCGCCGCCCCCGGCGCAATGCAATAAACATCCGCGTAGCGCCGTGGGCGCCGCCACACTGACAAAATGTCAGAATATATTATTTAAATCCCGTATCCAACTATTTGGGTACGGGATTTGTTATTTTAACAGTACGGAGCGAAAAGCCCTCCCCTTGAACCCACGCCTCAAGGCTCGTCCGGGCGGTTCGCAATGTACTTAGGTCGTAATTTATAAAACAAATCAAAATATAAACCCTCAATATTAAAACCTTAAAATCATGGGAAAGATAATTGGTATAGACCTTGGCACCACTAACTCGTGTGTGTCAGTGCTCGAAGGCAAGGATCCCGTTGTGATCCCCAACAGCGAAGGACGAAACACTACTCCGTCGATCGTAGCATTCGTATCTGACGGCGAACGCAAAGTGGGCGATCCGGCCAAGCGCCAAGCCATCACTAATCCCGAAGGCACTATCTATTCGATCAAGCGCTTTATGGGCGAGCATTATGATGAGGTGCTCGAGGACATCAAGCGTGTGCCTTACACCGTATCTAAGAACTCTAACGGCATGGCCCAAGTATCTGTCGACGGCCGTGTCTACACCCCGCAAGAGATTTCGGCTATGATTCTCCAGAAGATGAAGAAGACTGCCGAGGACTATCTGGGCCAGACCATCGACGAAGCCGTGATCACCGTTCCCGCATACTTCAACGACTCTCAGCGTCAGGCCACCAAGGAAGCTGGCGAAATCGCTGGCCTCAAGGTTAAGCGTATCGTCAACGAGCCTACCGCAGCTGCCTTGGCTTACGGCCTCGACAAGAGCGACAAGGATCAGAAGATTGCCGTGTTCGACCTTGGCGGCGGTACATTTGATATCTCTATCCTCGACCTTGGCGGCGGCGTATTCGAGGTGCTGTCAACCAACGGCGATACCCACCTCGGCGGCGATGACTTTGACCATGTCATCATCGACTACCTGGCCGAAGGCTTCCAGAAGGACTATGGCGTAGACCTGCGCAAAGACCCGATGGCTCTGCAACGTCTGAAAGAGGCTGCTGAGAAGGCTAAGATTGAGCTGTCAAGCTCGACCTCGACCGAAATCAACCTGCCGTACATCATGCCAGTCGACGGTGTGCCAAAGCACTTGGTTACTACCCTGACCCGCGCTAAATTTGAGCAGCTCTGCGACAAGCTGATCCAGGCTTGCGTTGAACCTTGCAACAAGGCTCTTGCCGATGCCGGCCTTAAGGCCAGCGACATCAACGAGGTTATCCTCGTGGGCGGTTCGACCCGTATCCCTGCTATCCAGGAAATAGTCAAGAAGATCTTCGGCCGCGAACCCAGCAAGGGCGTTAACCCTGACGAGGTTGTTGCCGTCGGCGCTGCCATCCAGGGCGGTATCCTCTCGGGCGATGTCAAGGAGAACATTGTGCTGCTCGATGTTGTGCCTCTGTCAGTTGGTATCGAGACTCTCGGCGGTGTGATGACCGTCCTGATTCCGGCTAACACCACTATTCCTACTCGCAAGAGCGAGACTTTCTCAACCGCTGCTGACAACCAGCCGTCAGTCGAAATCCATGTGCTGCAGGGTGAACGTCCTATGGCCAAGGACGACAAGACTCTGGGCAAGTTCCACCTCGACGGCATCGCTCCAGCACCGCGTGGCGTGCCACAGATCGAAGTTACATTTGAGGTCGATGCCAACGGTATCCTCAATGTATCGGCTAAGGACAAGGCTACCGGCAAGGAGCAGAGCATCCGTATCGAGGCCAGCTCGGGCCTGACCGACGCTGAGATCAAGCGTATGAAGGACGAGGCTGCCGCCAATGCCGCTGCCGATGAGAAGGAGAAGAAGCGTGTTGAGTCCCTCAACAAGGCCGACACTATGGCATTCCAGACCCGCAAGCAGCTGCAAGAGCTGGGCGACAAGATTCCGGCCGACAAGAAGGCTGCCATCGAGGCTGCTGTCACCAAGCTGGAGGAGGCTCACAAGGCTCAGGACGTCGACGCCTGCGAGCGCGCCATGAAGGAAATCGAAGACGCCTTCGGCGCCGCACAGCAAGACATCCTCAACGCTCAGGCTCAGGCCCAGCAGCAGGCTCAGAATCCTGGCGCTGGCTCAGCCCCTAAGTCCGGCCCCGATGACCACGTCACCGACGTCGACTTCGAAGAAGTCAAATAAACTCTCTAAGTTACCCATACACAGAGGGGAGCCACCCGGCTCCCCTCTTTTTTATCCCCCCTGTGAACCGGGGACAGGTCCCCTGTTCACACCATCAGTCGACTAAGGAACCGAATCTTTCGAATTTACGATCATGAACAATCAGATAGATAGGAATCAAGGGGGTACCATTCAACATAGCGCTATCCGTTAGATGATGGTCATCAATGTACTGGGATAGTTGAGCTTTGGCCCCATCTATGACTTTATCATTGATATTTTCATCATGCTTTACATACTTAATTTCAATTACATAGCTATATAAAGCTCTATCATCTCCATGAGTACGGGGAATCAACAAGATGTCGCTATATCCTTGATTCAATTCCAGTTCGGGCCATAGGTCAAAATAGGCATTAAGACACAACAGCCCTCGAAGGAATCCTTGCACATCAGCCTCTCCGCGCACTGAATTACGTACACTTGTGAATTTCGTAAAGATTTCACCAGCTAGCTCTATCATAGGTTTCCACCCCCCCTCTATTGCGGCATTCTCAATAGATATTTCCAAATCCTCATGTTGTTTATTGCCAATCTTACCTATGTTACTTACTAAATCGGACATATAAGATAGGAACAGTTCACCCATGGTCTTATTGGGAACTATGAGCTTGCGGATACCCTTTTCATTACGGGCCCCGTAGGTGAGAGCGCCGTAATAAAAGAGCATGCTTTTGAAGTATTGTAGCTTGCCAACTTTCTGAGATGGGAATTGAGATTCTATGATTCCTGTGGTGTAGCCTTGGGTACAGATTTGGAGTATGGTATTGATGCGACTTTCCCGACTGGCGATATCCACAGAGCGGACCAGAAAGTCGATTTTGTCATAGTCGCTCATCACCTGGTGGTCAACCATTTCTTCGGGAGTATCGTCATAGTCGAGAATACTCTGCATGTATGTCAATACCATATTGGTATTGTATATAGAGGCCTCAACTCCATAGCTGCGTGATGAGAAACAGAAATTGTTGTACCAAGGCTTCATTTCTTTTACGATCTCATCTGTCGAGCGATGAATCGCCCCTTGATTGCGATAGTATTCAATCATCTCTCGCAACTGAGTCTCCGCTACCCCTACTATATGGTTGAAAGATGGCCAAAGGGAAATGATAGTGGCAATGCTAAAGCCAGATGTCAAGTCATCGTATGTGACTGGCGTTACCCCAGTCATGAATACGCGGGTAAAAGCATCCTTGAAACTTTTGAAAAGTTCACGGTACAAGCCAGTGCCATGGGTCAAGTCTTCATGAGCTTTGATCCCATGTTTTGAGAGCACGGTATTAGTAAAGTTATCATACTCATCTATAAAAAGATAAGTATTAATCTTTCGCCGACGCGTGACGTTGGTCAGTCCGGTAATCATGTGTTCTGCTTTGCCCGACTGAAGTATCTCTTTCTTTTCCTCAAGAGAAAACAAATCTACATATCTACAAAAGAAATCCTCTAATTGTTGTAAGCAATGTTGATTTAGGTCTTTGCGTAGTTTGTCTACAGATTCAAAACCTATTTTAGAGAAATCAAACCTAAGGGTTACGAACTGATTGGCCCACGGTGTTGGGTTTTTACCAATCCAAAGATTACCAAACAATTCTTCAAACTCAGCCTTTTTATTGATGTCATAATAGTTCATCATCATGCTGGAGAACAAACTTTTCCCCATGCGTCTTGGCCGCAAAAGCAGGATGAAGGGTCCTGTGTCTTCTACCTTCTGTATGTAGGGGCTATTATCAAAGAAATAATAATCATTCTTGATTACAGTTTCAAAATCGGCAATGCCGCATGGCAATCTCTTCATATCCTATGAGGTTAAATAGTTCTTATACTATGAAAATGGCCCTAAAGCTCATTCTCTTTGCAAAAATACAAAAATTTCCCTATCCCACAAAATTTTATACAATTCCATGCATAACGGCCTCCTTACATAACAAAAAACTCCCGAGCCAGAGGGCTCGGGAGGGGGAGATATAGGATAGGATTAGAATTACCAATTTGAGGTGTAAATTCCAGTCCAAACTGTGTACAGGGGGCAGTCCCCTGTACACAAGGGGAATACTTAATAGGTGTAGTTGCCAGTCCAAGCATTGACGGGGCTGAAGCTGACAGATACGGTTTGTACAGCCTCTCCGTCAACAGTTACGTTGAAGGTGGGGTCGAGCTGGTCGTTGATGCCATTGTAACCGTCAATCCATACACCACCGGGCCAGTTGGCAGCATCAGCTGAGTTGATTGAGCAGTTGGTGAGGTTAAGGTTTCCGTGGAGGCCATGCTCGTTGTGGATCTCAAAGAAACCACGTTTGCCATTCTGTACATTTGCGCCGCCATAGAGAGTGCAGTTGGTTGCAGTCACATCGATGATAACGTTGCTGCGCATAGTAGCGTATAGTTGAACAGCCTTGTTCTGGTTGGCTGAGAACTTGCAGTTGTCAAAGTTGAGGTACCGCGAGTAGCAGCCATAGAACAGAGCCTGGTTGCTGGTACCGTCCAGGCTAGCGAGACCCGAGATAGTCGAGGTGCGAGCGGTAGTGTAGAACTCACAGTCCTTAAAGCTAACAGTCTCACCGCGAGGCTGGAAGTTGCCCCAGAACTCGCAATTCTCATACTCCTCAGTGGTGGCATCGAGGATCGTGTAATAACGGCGCACGTGCAGCATGTTACTGAACTTCAGGTTGGCCTTGTTGACCATGAGGCTGCGATTGATTGAGCCCGCAGGGATGTTGTAGAGACCATCACTCATCACAAGAGCAGTCTTGTCCTTGCCAGCACCAATCAGGGTGATGGTGATATTCTCGTTGAGATTATTGTATGCTATAGCCTCAACACCTTCGTGCTCGTTTTCAATGACATTGTCCCAAGAGGTCCATGTCTGCTTAACCTCTACAAAACTAGCGTTGGTGAATTCAAACACACCCTCGCTGAGCTGGATAGTTGCGTCAGAGGTGAGGCTGCTCAGAATCGAGCCAAAGGTCTCAGGGGTAGCAACAATCTGGTTGTAGTTGATCACAACCTCAGAGGTGGTGTTACCTGATTCGGTAACATTATTCATGCGACGGCCGATAATTGCGCCGAAGTTGTAATCCGACTCCTTGGTGTAGCCCTTGTAGTTGTGGGTATTGTCTTGGTTGAGGATGAGGTTAGATACCGAGCAGTTGGTGATGGTAGTGCCATCGGCGCAGCCGATGATGCCGCCGCAGTCGCGGTAAGCAGTAATCTCTACATTCTCAACCGAGCAATTTGTGATGGTGCCGTCAACAGCGTAGCCAATGATAGCGCCAGCCTTGTCACCATTGTCCCAACCGGCAGCGCGGCTGCTCACATATTCAGTTTCACAAACAACAGTGGCGTTCTTTACATTGCAATTCTCGATGTTGAGGCCAACGTGGTCGGTCGAATAGCCGGCGATTACACCTGCATAGTGGTTGGTTTGGATGATAGCGCCATCGATAGTGAGGTCCTTGACGGTCGAAATCATCATGCCGAAGAGGCCGCCCTTTTCAGTGTCCTTAACATTGAGGTTGTAGATGGTCTTGCCATTGCCGTCAAAGGTGGCATTGTCCCAACCCAGGCCTGTCATGCCAATGGGAGTCCAATCCAGATTGTTGAGGTCGATGTCATTTTCGAGAGTCACAGTGTAACCAGCTATCGAGGTGTAGTCAGCATTGACCATAGCTGCCAGACCAGCGAGCTCGGCAGGAGTGTTAATCGAGATAGTCTTAGCGGTGGCATCAACGTCGGGGGTCACCACGTCGCCTTCCCATACGAGCAGGTCGTAGTCGGGAGTGTAGTATTCGGGGTTGATCTCAACATTGAAGAGCACCGATGAGGTCAGCATCGAGCCGTAGATGTTGGTGCGGTAGTTGCGCTGCAGAGGAGCGTAGGTCACGGTGACAGTGTTGACAGGGGTAGTTTCCTCGTCGAGGTAGAAGTTGAGGTCGATGTCAGCAGTGGTCTTCTCGCTGTCAACCAGCACATAGTTCATCTCGAGGTAGCTGTATTTGTCTACCGGGAACTTCTGGTCGGTGGGGATAGCGGCCTTGGCAAAGGTAACCTCCTCAGAGCCGTCAACATAGCCAGTCGAGAGGTCGAGGCTGTTAGCGACATTGCGTACCACCATTTCGGCCTTAACATTCTTGTTGGCGACAGAGGTAGCAGTGAGGTCGTCGGTACCAACATTGATCTGTGCGAACGGACGGCGTAGCTCGATAGTCTTCGACATGTTGCCCTTCACAGTGAAAGTCTCGCTCTTGAAGAAAGCATCGCGGTTTTCGTCGTTGGCAACAGCGCCAGCGTAGCTAACGCTAACAGTCTTGTTGTTAAGGTCAACAGTGTAGCAAGTAGCGGCGGGTGACTGAGCCCAGAAGATGAACTCATACTCCTTGCCGTTGATAAGTTGCAGCTCTACCTTGGCGCTGCCATTGATGGTCTCATCAGTCTTAAAGATGACGGGAGTGGTAGCGCCAGCCTCAAACACAGCGTACTGCAGGTTGGTAGCAGTCTCGCCGTCTGAGAAGGCTGCGCGCGATTGCATAGCGTTGGGGAGCTGGGCTGAGAGGGTGACGGTGACTTCGTTGCCTTCGCCGCCAATCAGTTCCTTCTCCTCAGAGCATGATGCCATAGTGGCAAGTCCAGCAATCGCGAAGATTGGATAAAGGTTCTTGTTCATTGTCTATACTTTATTATAGGTTGAAAGAGAATTGGTCGGAATAGGGATATTCTCTCTATATCATTTTTTGCCCTATTCCAACCAATTTAGATTATTTATTGAGCTGCAACTACAGTCCAGGGATAAGCGGTGTCGCCAGTAGCCTCGTAGGTGTAGCCGGTAGCGGGAGCAACCTCTTCTTTGGTCATCATGTTGTAGGCCTTTTGGCTGAACATGCCGCCATAGAGATTAACAGTACCATAAGTGAGACCGGTCTGGTCGTCATCATCGAGCACCACAGCGTAGCGGGGCGAGCTGTAGTTACCGCTCTTAATGTTCACAACAGCATTGTCACACACATACACGGTGTAGTATGCGTCTTTAGAGGTTGCATTAGTGTCCTTGGTGGTGAAGTTGCAGTTGTTAAGGGTAGCAACTGAGCCATCGCCGAGCACTGACAGGCAGCCGTGGATAGCGTTGATGGTAACGTTCTCAAGGGTAGCAACGCAGCCGTTCCATACCTTGAAAGCGTAAGCGGGGGTAACGTTGCCGTTGGTAGCCATGTCGAGCACAGAGGCGGTCGAGTTGATGGTCACGTTCTTAGCGCTAATGGTCTTGACGCTGCGGCCATCGATGCCACGGTATGCGGTGTTGATGGTAACGTCCTCGAGGTTGAGAGCCTCAGCATTCTCAGTGTAGATAGCAGCGCCTTTGCCGTTGTTGTTGCTGGTGATGGTGATGCCAGAAGCGTTGAGGGTAGCGCCAGCGAGCACTTGGAAACCACCGCGGTCGTTAGCGTAAACTTCGCCTTCGCCCGATACAGTCACGGTAGCGTCAGCGGGCACAACGAGCTGGTTGGTGCCAGTGATGATTTTGCCGTCGATGGTCATCACAGTGCCATCAGCGATGTTGACCACATTGGTGGTATAGGAGGCCAGGTCGATCTCCACGTCAGCCTCAACGATGATGTTGTCTGCGCCAGCTTGGATAGCAGCGATCAGCTCCTGAGCGGTAGCAACGTTGGCAACCTCGACAGTGTAGTCAGGAGTTACGTAGTCAGGTACAATCTCAACATTGAAGAGTACGCTTGAGGTCAGCAGCGAGCCGTAGATGTTGGTGCGGTAGTTGCGCTGCAGGGGGAGCGTAGGTCACGGTGATGTCGTTGTATTGTGTGCCGTTAACCTCAAAGTTGAGCTCGATGTCGGCAGTGGTCTTATCGCCAACCAGCACATAACCCATCTCAAGATAGGTGTAGCCCTGAACGGGGAATTCCTCAGAGGTGCTGTCGGGCAGATCAGCCACAGCGAAGGTGATGTCGGTAAGGGTGGTCTCGTCAACTTTGCCAGTCATCAGGTTGAAGGCGGTGTAAGCCTTCTTTACAGTCATGCCAGCGGTAACGGTCTTGCCCTCAAGAGCGGTAGCGGTGAGGTCGTCGGTACCAACGTTGATCTGAGCGAAGGGACGACGGAGCTCGATGGTCTGCGACATGTTGCCAGACACCTGGAAGCTATCGCTATTAAAGAAAGCGTCGAGGCTCTCATCGCTTGCCTGAGCCTTATCGTAGTCGATCGAAACGGTCTGGCCGTTCAGCTCTACCTTGAAGTAGTCGGTGTTGGGGTCTTGTGCCCAGAATACGAAATCGTATTCCTTGCCGGTGATAAGCTGCACGCTCACCTGAGCCTTGAGGCCAGTGAAGTCGGCATTGCCGCTGAGGATAGCGTCGGTTTGGCCTTTCTCGTACACAGCGTAGGTAAGCTTGGTAGCGGTTTTACCGTCTGAGAAAGAGCGGCTTTGCATTTTAGAAGGGAGCTCGGCTGAGAAAGTGACGGTAGCTTCGTTGCCGTCAACAATCAGAGTCTCCTTCTCGTCGGAGCAGCTAGCCAGTGTAGCGATTCCAGCTACAGCGACAAGTGAATAAAGGGTTCTCTTCATAATAATGTAGTATAAAGGTTATTATATTTGTTTTGTTCTATTTTCAATCCTTTTAATCCGTGAAAATCTGTGGTTCTACCCTTAGATTCCGTAGTTTTATTTATCCATGGACTCCGTGTAATCCGTGGTTTTATGTCACTTTATTTGAATGTTAAACTCGCCGTCAAATTCCGGGTTGATGGCCACTGATTCGTTTGAGCGCGAGGTGAGGAAGGGTCCTCTGACCTCGGTGTAATGGCTGCGCTTGAGCGGCACGTTGATCGCGTCTGAGCGAGCCAGCAGTGTGCCATCGGTGTCGTAGATGTCTACCGCCACGGCCACCGAGGTGTCAATACCATTGGTGAACACATAGTCGAATCCAAGTTCCATCTCCTCAGTGTCAATGAGGCGCATCTGCCCTTTGAACGACACGCCTTGGCGAGAATCCGCCGGGTGATCGGTGAAGATATTGAAGACGCATGGCATGTAAGCCGCATATCTGAATACCACTTGGTATCGCTCTGTGTCAATATCGGCACGCGAATCGAAAGGCTCTGGCACGCTCCGGCCATCGAGCTTGGCCATGTAGTCGGCAAACTCTCTCAGGTCGTTGGCGATGAAGTAGAACTTCGCCATCGGGCGCTCCAGCTCAATCGTTATTTCGGTGGTCTCGCCGCTTGGCACGTAAGGCATGTAGGTGCCCTTGAAAGCATCGCGGTATGGTTCGCATCCTTGATGCTCGCGCTCAGTGCTCAGGGTGATTTCGCTGAAATCTGAGGTTATGTAGTGGTAGTCGTCAGTTGTGCCAGCTGGCACATAGTCGGTCCACACCAATACATTGTAGTTGCCCGGGTCAATCTCTACCTCGATAGTCCGGTCCAAGCCAAGTAGGATTGGATAGGTGGCTGTGAGGGTTTTGAGGGGCGAACGCGACGAAACCCTGTCGTCAGCCTTTGATTCTAAGGGGTAGATGTTGATTGTGTGTCTTATATCGTATTCCTGTTCGGCTCGCGCTCGGGTATTGGTGATTTGAGCGAGCAGCGGCATCGAGGTCTCATGCTCGAGGTTTATCCTCAAAACTGTAGGATTCTCCGGGGTGGGAGGCTCGGGTTCTGGCTCGACATAGTCGTCGCCGAACTGGTGCACGCAGTTGCACTCCAAGAGCATCAACGCGGCTACGCCAGTGCGGGTCAGCAGGCTATGCCAATTGATTGGTAACAGTTTCATCGCGACCCTCCTTTCACATCTTTCTTGTAGGGGATGGTCCAGACCACTGATACTGCGGCTTGGTCGATGCCAAACCAGGTCTTGCGCTTGTCAATCTCGTAGCGCTGTCCGCCATAGTGGTTCTCGAACTTGTCATAGCGGGCGTGGTAAACGCCAGCGCCAAGACCGAACTCTATCATCCAGCGGCGATGCAGCTTCAGGCGATATCCCAAGGCCAAGCCTCCGCCCAGGGCTGGGTGCTTGCCGTCGTAGTCCTGGATACGCCAGTCGCCATTGAGGGCATAGTTGAAATATCCCAGACCGAAATGGGCTCCGACATACCATCCGCTGTTGGGACAAAGCGAGTTGCCCAACCAGTAGCGCAGCTCGGGCTGCACGTTGAATGTACGGAATTTCAGATTGCTGGTCATGTAGTTGAGGCCCGAGTAATAGATAGGCACGGCAAGCGACCAGCGGCTGCCCAAGTCCCACTCAATGGCAATGTTGCTGACCAGCATGGCCCAGCCTATGCCGTTGGTTTTGAGGTAGAAATAGCCGTATTCTGGTTCGTCCTCGACAACTTCTTCTTCCACCACCTCCTCGATTTGGCCAAGGCTCTCAGGCTCAACCACTTCTACTTCGGGCTCTTCTATTTCGGGCTCGGGTTCCGGTTCAGGCTGCGCCGAGGCGATATAGACATTGAGCTGGGTGAGGCGTGTCTTGGGGAACATGTCACGCTTCATCTTGGCCCAGGCCGCGCCCCCGTCAAGCTGCTGCAGCTTAGTCACCGCGCTGCGTTGAGCGCTCTCTGAGCGGTCGGTGGTTGCCAGGTCGATTAGAATCAACACATTGTCGCGATGATATAGGTCTGATTCTTCGACCAGGGGACGCAGTGCCTCCCACGAGAGGAAGCAATCATCGAGGTAGAGTTTGTCTTTGGTGATTTGGGTGTGTTCAACGATATAGTTGATCAAGGCTTGTGCTCGGCCCTGAGCGAGCTTCAGGTTTTTTGCGAAGTCGCCCTCGGGCGAAGCGTAGCCGTTGACTCGGATCGAGTCGATGTCGGTTGGTGATATTGAGGAGAAGAATGACTCAAGGTTGGCAAGCTGCTCAGCGTTGTCGCCAAACTGCGGCAGAATCTCGGTGCGATTTACGGGGAAACCGATCGACACGGATAGCTGCTTCACTTCGGCCGCGACCGCAAGGGGGCAGCAGAAGCAACAGCGCAAAGCAGAAAGCTTTTGATATGTTGATATACGTGTTGATCACCGTGATGTCTTGATTAAGATAAAGATTGGTTTATGAGGGGTGTCCTCTTTTTTCGTGGTGCAAAGTTACATAATATATTTGAAATAACCCAACGCCCCTACCCTCGTTTATAAACATTTAAGATATCTACACCCAATTTAGTAAAATTATTGTGTACAGGCAGCCCCAGTGTGGCCGCGCCGCCCCCGGCGCACAGGCAGTGTGGCCGCGCCGCCCCGGCGCATAGGCAGTTACCGCCCCGGCTGTGAACGGGGCCTGCCCCCGTTCACATGTGTACACGGACCTGTCCCCCGTTCACAAGGCTACAGATATCCTTATAGCGGCCATCATACGGTGCCAGAGGATGAGGACATCTACAAGGTTATCTTCCTGGATGTTAATACCTAAACCAGGGATAGGTTCAGAGAACTAGATTTAGGACTCCTTTCACACCTAAATTAGAGTAAACCCAAGATTTATTGCATTATTGCAATAAATCTTGGGTTTACTCTAAAACGTCTTGGTTGGTAAGGAATTGGAATAGCCCCATAAACACAATGCCATGGTCTTCTATATAAGTCGCTATGTCATCGGCGGTTATAACTATCTTAATGAACGAATCATCAATTCGGAGCAAAGAAGCCAACTCTTGCTGACGTTTTGCCTCATCAGGCAGGGCAAAAGCTGATTGGATATAGTATTTTTTCATGCCATTTGTAGCAATGAAGTCTACCTCGTGCTGCCGATATTGGAGCTTACCATCGATTGTTTCGCGAGATTCTACGATGCCTACATCAACAAGATAATCTCGGATTATGAGTTCGTTATAAATAACGTTCTCCATTATATGAGTGATTTCCTGTTGTCGGAAATTGAGCCTTGCATTTCTCAATCCGACATCTTCAATATAGTATTTCTTGATGGATTCATAGTAACGCTTGCCCTTTATGCTATATCTTAAAGCCTGAGATAAAAGAAAGGCATTCTCTACAAATCCAATATACTTAGATATTGTTTCAGCGTCTGTCTTGATGTGGCTTACGCTTTGGAGGGTATTGCGAATCTTATCTATATTGGTTAATGAACTAATGGCAGAGCATAAGCCATCGATAATTGCCTCAAGCGCAGGGACATTTCTGACTTTATTTCTTTCAACAATATCGTCAACATAGGTCTTATCCCACAACCGTTTAAGATAAGAGGCCTTCTGTTCTTCGGTCTTTCGGAGTGTCAAACCAGGCATTCCTCCAAAAGTGTAGAACTCTTTCCAAAGAGTAGAAATGGGTTCCGTTCGGTTGGTACAAAATTCTTTAAAGGAAAAAGGATGTACCCTGACTTCGTCACCGCGTCCACGAAAAATAGTGCGAATGTCACTTGAAAGAAACTTGGAATTGCTTCCTGTGACATAAAGATCAACATTCTCTCGGTTATTTAGGCCATTTATAACTCTTTCGAAATCCTCAAGCAGTTGTACCTCATCTATAAATATATAATAAGGTAGGGTTTCAGATTGAATCTTTCCATAAACATACTTCTTGAATTCTTCTTTTGCACGAAGATCAGGGAGACCTTCCTCTTCCATATCAAGAGAGATGTCAATAATCTGTTCTTTAGGCACCCCATTCCCAATTAGAAATTGGGAATATAATTTGGAAAGGAGCCATGATTTGCCACAACGACGAATACCAGTAATAACTTTGATATCACCATTGTTTTGACGCTTAATAAGCTTTTCTAAGTAATGAGGTCTTTGAATGATTTCCATAAACCCAAAATTT
>JAJBUH010000207.1 GCA_020860445.1 Bacteroidales bacterium
GGTTGAGTCCCGGATGGCCATTTTTCATTCTTCATTTTTAATTTTTCATTTCAGTTTGAAGGTGGTAGAAGATTTTACATCTGTGGCTGAGGCAGCGGCGTGGGCGATAAATTCGCCCGGCTCGGCTACCCATTGGTGGGCTGCTGCGTCGAAATAGCTAAGCGCATCCTTGCCGATGGTGATGGTCACTTCCTTGGTTTCGCCGGGAGCGAGGCTCACTTTGGCAAAGCCCTTAAGCTCCTTGACCGGACGGTCGACTGAGCATTTCTTGTCGGTGATGTAGAGCTGCACAATCTCGCTGCCAGTGCGGTTGCCAGTGTTGGTGACTGGGATGGTGAAGGTGATTTGGTCATCAGCGCCCATCTCGCTCTTGTCGGCAGTGATTTTGCCGTAAGCAAAGGTGGTGTAGCTTAGGCCATGGCCGAATGAGAAGAGAGGCTTCAGCTTTTGCTTGTCGGCCCAGCGATATCCAACATAGATGCCCTCGGTGTACTCCTCATCGAGGATATTGCTGCCATCGTTGCGAGGAATGCCTGGGTAAGCCTTTTCGCCAAAGCTGTGGGCGCCTACGTCGGCAAGACGCTGCGGGAAGGTGAAAGGCAGTTTGCCCGAGGGGTTGACTGCTCCGTAGAGCACATCGGCAATCGAGTTGCCAGCCTCAGAACCAAGGAACCAAGCTTGTACGATAGCAGGGACCTTATTCGCCCAAGGCATTGCCACAGCATTGCCCGAGATATTCACCACCACCAGGTTGGGGTTGGCCTTTGCGAGAGCCTCGATCAGTGCATCCTGAGCGTAGGGGAGTTCGAGACCGGCGCGGTCGCTGTCTTCGCAATCCTGGTGAGCAGCCTTGTTGAGACCGCCAACAAAGATCACATAGTCGGCATTCTTAGCCTCGGCTACAGCCTCGTCGATCAGCTCTTGCTCTGAGCGAGATTCGCTGAGGTCTTGGCCAGTGGTCACGCCATTGTACTCACCGCCAACATCGCCCACGTATCCGCGCACCCAGTCGACTTGGCAATCGGCTGGAGCGGCAGCGCGCAGGCCATCCAGGGGAGACACCTCACGTTGTACCTTGAGCGAGGACGAGCCACCGCCTACGGTCATCATCTTCACTGCGTTTTCGCCTACCACGAGGATTCGCTTGGGCGCACCTGAGATGGGGAGGACAGCGCCGTCATTTTTGAGCAGCACTATGCCTTCGTTGCCAATCTGGCGAGCGGCATCATAATGCTCGGGCGAGAGCATTGAGCCCCAGGGGCGATTGCGGTCCATTGCGGTGCGCATGATCAGTCGCAATACGCGGCGAGCCTTGTCATCGAGTTCGTCGGTGCCTACCTCGCCATTGACAATCTTCTGGAAATAGGGCTGAGCCAGATAGTAGTTGTCATAGGCGTTGCTGGCGCCGTTGGCCAGACCATCGGTCCAAGAGCCAAACTCCATATCCAGACCATTTGCGATTGCCTGGTCAGTGTCGTGGGTTCCGCCCCAGTCGCTCACCACCACGCCGTCAAATCCCCATTCCTTCTTCAGGATGTCGTTGAGGGTATACTGGTTGTGGCACAGGTGCTGATCTTTGTACAGATTGTAAGCGCCCATGATAGCCCAAGCGCCGCCCTCTTGCACTGCAGCCTTGAATGCCGGCAGATAGATCTCATAGAGGGTACGGTCATCGATAAGCACATTGGTGGTGTGGCGATTCACCTCTTGGTTGTTGAGGCAGTAATGCTTCACGCAGGCCGACACGCCGTTTGACTGCAGTCCTTGGATATAAGGCACCACCATCTTTGAGGCCAGATAGGGGTCTTCGCCCATGTATTCAAAGTTGCGGCCATTGAGGGGAGTACGGTAGATGTTGATGCCGGGGCCGAGGAGCATCTGCTTGTTGCGATAGCGAGCCTCTTCGCCCACAGCTACGCCGTAGATGCGCGACATCTCAGGATTCCAGGTGGCGGCGAGAGCGGTAAGGGCTGGGAAAGCCACGCACGAGTCGTTGGTCCAGCCAGCTTGGTCCCATTCGTCCCAGAGCACCTCGGGACGCACGCCGTGAGGTCCATCATCGGTCCACACCTCGGGGATGCCAAGGCGCTTCACGCCGGGCGAACCGAATTTTGACTGAGCATGTATGATAGCTATTTTCTCGGCAGTAGTCATGCGCGAGAGGGCATCATCGACGCGCTGCTCGATGGGGAGAGTGTCATCGAGGTAAGGCGCGGTCGACTTAGCGAAGATAGTGTTGGCGCTAAGCGCCAGCACTATCGATATAGAAATTGAAAACCTGTTCATTTTATCGGGTTACAGAGAAGGAGAATTTGGGTGAGTCCTCACCGGCGGTGAGGTCGAGACGGATGGTAATGAAGTCGCCCTCTTGCACATCGTGGCCGTCAACGTAGGTGAAATCGCCATTGTCGGGGTTGATGTAATTAGCGGCATCGCCTATGAATTCGCAAGCGTTGGCAGCGTACTCGTGGCCCCAGCTCTTGTCATGGTAGAACTTGAACTGCACGTAGTCGTAACGCAGCTTGTCGCCATTGTTTGAGCCGCTCTCGGGGCCAGCGTAGCCTGAGTATTGGAACACATTGGGCTCAACCTCGGCCAAGCAGAGAGCAGTGTCGGTGCTCCAGCCATTCTGGTAGCTCTGATTGGGGAATCCTACGCCCCAGCCAAGCATATAGATGGCATGAGAGGTAGCATAGTCGGCATCTGAGCCGTCGGGGTTGAGGCGAGCTACGCTCACAGCCTTCTGGGTCACATTGAGAGTGATGCGGTAGTAGCCATCGAGTGGACGGAATGTTACGGTGTCGTTGTCGTCAGCGCAAACAAAGTAGTCGTAGTCGAAGAAATATTCGCTAAGATCGCTGATGCCGGTCAGTTCGATTGCATCGCCCTGCGCGAGGTTAGTGTTGATAGTATAGAGAGCGTTGTCGTAGGTAGTCATCTTCTGGCCGTTGAGGTAAGCGCGCTTCTCGGTGAATTGCTCCTCGCCATCGGCGTAGGCCGAGAATTTAGCCGCGTTGATGCCACCAGTCAGGTCAACCACGAAGCGGTAGATAGTATTGGCCGTGAGGGTCACGCCATCGAGCAGGTAGAGGTTGCCATCGTCGTGGCCATTGCCATCGCCTACGCCAACGATTGAGCTGTTGATCTCGGTGAAGTTTTCGCTGCCTTTCAGCTCCACGCCCCAGCCCATCTGGCCGAAGAATTTGAAGTTGATTTGGTCGCAGTCGATAGTCTTGCCGCCAGTCACAGTGAGTTGGTACACCTTATTAGATACCTGAGCCATGCACAGTGCATTCTCGGTGGTCCAGCCTACGGCGTTGGTCGATGATGAGGGCTTGCCTACATTCTCGCCAATCACCCACAGGGCACCGCTGCCGTCATCGGCAAGAGTTGCGGCATTGCCTGATGAATCGAGGGCATAGACGCGGAAATACAGTTTGCTTTGGTCGGCGATGATGCGATATTTGCCTCCTACGGGCAGGAAGGTGAGAGTCTCGTCATCATTGAGGGTGAAATAGTCGGGATCGATCCACCAGTCGCTGAAGTTGGGGAATCCAGCCGGGGTGATGATTTCGCCTTGGCTGAGTGTGAGATCGAGCTGGGCCAGGTCGCCCTCGGTGGCTACAAACTCCTCGCCATCGAAAGACAGGGTAACGAAAGGCGAACCCACGAACGAGTAAGTATTGAACGAGATGGTATAGCGGCCAGCCTTGGAGTTGGAGAATGGGATAGGATTCTCAGCACCAACAATGATGGCATTGCTCTGGTAGCCAAAGGTGAGCTCATTGCCATTCTCGCCATAAGCGGGAGCCACGATGTAGCCCTTCATCTTCTGGGGCAGCTTATCGGTGAATTCGTACACATATTGCTGCTTGCGATCCATGCGGTATTCGCCGGGATTGTCAGAATCAGAGCTCACAAAGGTGAGGTAATCGTAGTCGGGGTGAGAGATTGGCACCAGATATTCCTCTTCGGTGATGGTGAAGTTGATATTCTGGAGCTGGAGGCGCAGAGTGGCGCGTCCGTCGGGTATGTTGGCGTAGTAAGGCACATAGAGGGCAAACTCGTAGTCCTGGCCGCTGACCTTGGTGCGCACAATCTCGCTCGACACAATCTCCTCGCCAAAGTAGAGGTCGGCGTGGATTGTCGACAGAGGCACCTCGGCATCTGAGGCATTGATGGTGATGCGCAGGCTGTCGCCAAAGCAAGCGCTCGACAGGGTAGTCTTGACATCCATTATAGGATTGCCGGGAGCCTTGATGTCATCGTCAGAACATGATGCAAGCACCATGGCTGCGCCCAAAGATATGATAGGAAGATATTTGAATGTCATTTTATATGAATCTTTGCGACGAGAATCGACAAGAATCGACAATATCGTCAGAAGTCGAATAATAGGTGGGTGAACACAAAATTCAAGATTACCACATCAGTGATACAGCGCTGTTGGCTGGCATCGAGTAGTAGAAATGGTGGATACCGTCGTCGACAGTAAATTTGATAGCCTCTGAGGTGCTGTTGTTGGCTACGAGGGCGTAGGTGCCGTCAGTGTTCTGGAAAGCCGAGTAGGTAAGGCCCGTTGCGGTGAATCCAGAGGTGCCGATGCGCACAGCGCCGGGCTTAACCACCGATGAGAGATGGGCGATGATGTAGTAGTGGCTGTTGCGGGTGATGGTGGTGTAGTCGTGGTTGATGTCGACAGCGCCAAAGCAGGTGGTGCAGCCGCCGGGACGGTTGGGGCCGCGCTCCTCGTCGAGCATCAGGTTCCATACGATCACGCCCTTGCACCATTGGTTGACAGTGCCGAGAGCTACCTCTTGCATATCATCAGAGAGGCGCTTTGACAGGTCTTGGCCATTATTCCAGGTTCCGATTGAGGTCTCTGAGAATACCAGGTCCATGCCCGGAGCGGCATTGTGCACAGCGGTAAGCTCGTTCTTGTCGCCGCCATAGTTGTGGAATGCTGCACCAGCGAGATACTGGGCTGCCTCCTCGTCCTCGTAGATGTTGACGGGATAATTCTTCTGATCGGCGATGTCGTCGTAGTTGTAGTTGTGGTCAAAAGCGTAAATCTTGGTCGAGATGCCAGCTTTCTGGAAAGCCGGACCGAGAGCGGTCTTCACAAAGTCGCGCTCCTGCTCCCAAGGCATGTACATCGAGGCCGAGTTGCCGCGATTGAGAGGCTCGTTCTGCGGAGTAATCGAGTAGATGCTGATGCCATTGTTGTTGAATGCCTGGATCCACTTTACGAAATACTGAGCGTAATCCTCATAGTATTTGGGGTTGAGTTGGCCCGAGGTCCAGCTGTAGTAGGGATAGAGGTTGGTGAGATTGTCAACCTTCATCCAGCGGGGAGCGGTCCAAGGGGTGCCCATGATTTTGAGCTCGGGATTGACTGCGAGAATTTCCTTGAGGATGGGAATTACGTAGATGTTTTCCTCATCGGTGAGGGCGAAATTGTCGATGCCCTCGGTGTCGCAGCAGGTGTATTCGCTGAGCGAGAAGTCGCTGCAGCCGATGGCTACGCGCACATAGCTGAAACCGTAGCCTGAGGAGGGGGAGAATGTGAGTTCGATAAATGCTTTGCGATCCTCGGGGCTCATCTGCATCAGATTGTAGCAGGTGCTGCCGGTGATAGCCACGCCGAAGCCGTCCATTGTCTGGTATTGCTCGGTGGCATCGAGGCGGATGGTCGAGGGCGACATGTTGTCCTTCTCGCTGAAATCAAGGTATGATACAGCCAGATCCTTGCTGCGTGAGCTTGTGGTGGTGATTACTTTGACATCCTTGACCTCGATGGGGGTCTGTGCCGGGGTGTCAGTGGTCTTGGGGTCGCTGTCGCTGCATGAGCACATGGTCATGGCGCCGAGCAGTGAGATGGCGCATACGGCGCCTATAGGGAGATTGGTCATTGGTATTTTATTTTTGTTTTGGTTGGGGACCTCACCGCTGAGCGGCGAGGCACACAACCGGGTTGCTGCTATTCACTATTCACTCTTATTTATTACTTATCAATAGCCGGGATTTTGCACCAGGTTGTCGTTTTGGTCGATGGCAGCCTGGGGAATGGGCAAACGATAAGAGTTGGCGTTGAAGATGTTACGCTGTGCTTTGCGGCCGCTGTCCTTGGCGTAGACGGCATTCATCACCTCTTCAACCTTGTCGAGGCGCACCAGGTCAAACCAGCGCTGGCCCTCGAAGCAGAGCTCCATGCGGCGCTCGTCGAGATAGGCGTTGAGCAAGTTCTCCTTGTTGCCGCGCACTGTGCTGGTGAGTTTCTTGAGACCCACGCGAGCGCGCACTTGGTCGATGATGTCGGCTGCGGCGCTGAGGTTGTCGGTCATCAGATAAGCCTCGGCTTTGAGCAGCAGGATGTCGGCATAGCGCATCTTGATCATCGAGTTGGCTCCCGAGCGGTATTTGTACATAAATGCGTAATTGTCCATCGGGTAGTAGTTGCTCCAGGTGCAATCGCGCCATACTACTGATTCGCTGTAGCGCACGTTGTCGCCTTGCGAGGTGAAGAGCGAGTTGAGGTCGCGGCTCGGGGTCACCCATTTTGCCCAGGTGAAGGAGTTGTCCCAGTCGAGCTCATCGCGGCCAAACATCCAGCTTACCCAGTTGCCTGAGCCGGGCGAATAGTGAGCCTCGTAGATAGCCTCGACAGTGTTGCGGGTCTTGGCATCGGTGCCAGAGGCGTTCATGCCAAAGAGGTCGGTGAAATCGTCGCAGAGGTCATAGCCGTTGGCGGCAAGCATCTCGGCGTAGGTAATCACCTTTGAGTAGTCGCGGATAGGCTTCTCAGCGTAAACCTTGGCGAGCATAGCGTAAGCCACATCCTTGGAGAGCTGACTCTTGTCAGCGGCTCCGTTGGGAGCGTATTGGGCGGCAAAGAGCAGGTCCTCTTCGATAGCCTCATAAGCCTCGAGCTCGGTGCTCTGCTTGGGGAAGTAGGCGAAGTATATGTCTTCGATATTGTCTTCGGTGATATTGCCAGCCACAGTCTTAATGACTGGAATATCGCCCCACAGGCGCACCATGTCAAACCAGATCATGGCTCTGAGCAGACGGGCTTGCGCTTGGTAGGTGCGAGCCTCGGATGCGCTTACGCCGGGAGTGTACTCAACCTCGCCAATCAGCACGTTGGCTACAGCCACGTCTTCAAGGAATCGGTCCCAGTCGCGCTCCATCACTGAGTTAGAGCCTTCGATCGAGTTGTCCTCGTAAGGCACAACCTCGGCGCCGGTAGTGCCTACATAAGCGTTGTCGCTATGGCAGTCGGCGATCAGGAGCTGGTCGAGATACCAGTGCTCCTGGCGGTCATGGTATTTTTGGATGATGCTGTTCTGCAGATATGAATCCACATCGTCCTTCGACTGGAAGCGCGAAGCCTCTTCGGTCGAATCAGTGGGCGGGATGGTGGCGTCGGAGTAGTCGCCGACGGGCTCATAGTCGAGGTTGCAGGAGGCGAGCAGTGCCAAAGCTCCTGCGCTGATATATGGTATGATATATTTTGATTTCATTGCGATAACTTATTACTCATTACTTATTACTCAATACTTGCCTTAGAACTCGATGTTGAGACCGAAGATGAAGCTGCGGCTTTGGGGATAGGTGCCGTAGTCGATGCCTTGCACTGCGCCGTTGTCGCCGTACTGGTTTACCTCAGGATCGTAGCCAGAGTATTTGGTCCAGGTGAGCAAGTTGGTGGCGGTCACGTAAGGCTGAATCTTGCTGATTCCGGCGCGCTTCATCCAGTTGCCCTTTACATCATAGCTGAGCGAGATGTCCTTGACACGCAGGTAGCTGCCATCCTCGATAAAGTAGGTTGAGGTCTTCATGTCGAATCCGGCCTTGGGCACATCGGTGATTTGGCCAGGGATGCGCCAGCGGTCGAGTACGCGGGTCGACTGGTTCATGCCGTTGTACATGCCCTCGGTGTCCATGCGGCCAACATTGAGAATGTCGTTGCCGTAGCTGCCCTGCAGGAAGATTGAGAGATTGAAGCCCTTCCAGGAGAAGTTGTTGGTCATACCGAAGGTGAAGTCGGGGTTGGGGTCGCCGATATAGGTGCGGTCAGATGATGAGATGCGTCCGTCGCCGTTGATGTCGCGATACATGAGTTCGCCAGTCTCGGGGTCAACGCCATCGCTGATGTAGCCGTAGAATCCGCCGAGAGGACGGCCGGGCTCGTTGCGCACGGGCTTTTCGTTGACATAATCATTGGTCGAGCCGCCATAGTACACTTGCTGCAGAGCCAGCTTATCGAGACGGTTTTTGTTGAACGACATATTGTAACTGGTGCTCCATGAGAAGTCGCCCTCGAATTGGTGAGAGGTGATCGAGAATTCGATACCCTTGTTTGACATCTCACCCTCGTTGCGTTGGATCGAGCTTGCGGCAGCCGAGCCAGAGGGGAGAGACACCCACATCAGCATGTCGGTGGTCTTTTTGTAGTAGACATCGCCGGTGAATGAGAGGCGACCGTTGAGCAATGAGAGGTCAACACCGATGTTGGTCTGGGTGGTGCGCTCCCATTTGAGGTCTTCGGTACGGAGGTTTGCCTGAACGAGACCCGGCACAGCGTTGGCGTAGTCAAATGTGTCGCCTTCGGCCGGGGTCTTATACCACTCTACATAGCTGAAGTTGTAGCGCTGCAGGTAGGCGTAGTCGCCGATGCCGCCTTGGTTGCCAGTCTGGCCCCATCCGGCGCGGAGCTTAAGGTCGGTGAGCCAACGCTTGTCTCTGAGGAATGATTCCTGCGAGAGGCGCCAAGCGGCAGAAACCGAGGGGAAGGTCGACCAGCGGTGGTCGGGATGGAGCTTGCTCGAGCCGTCGACACGTATGTTGGCGGTGAGCAGGTAGCGGCTGTCGTAGTTGTAGCTTACGCGGCCGAAGAATGATTGGATAGCCCACTCAGAGGCTGAAGAGCCGGCTGCGCCGAGAGCAATCTTGTTGGCGCCGTTGAGGGTCTGCACTTGGTCGTCGCGATATTTCGAGCCGTTGATCCATGAGTTGCGATAGTCGCTGTCGGTCCAAGAGGTACCGGCCATGAAGTCGAATGAGTTGTTACCGGCCTGCAGCTTATAGTTGAGCACGTTGTCCCAGGTGAGCACAGTGTTGACATTGCGCTCGTCGCTGCCAGTGCCGCCTTGCTCGCGGCCGTAGGTGGTGTGCACGGGGTCGAGGAAGGTAGTCTTGAGGTAGTTGCGGCGGTCAAGGGTGAATTTGGTCTGGAATTGCAGTCCCTTGGCCAGGTGCAGTATCATTTCGCCAGTAGCGAGAATGCGGTTCTCCTTGGCCTTGTCATATTTAGTACGGGCCAGGTTGTCGAGTGGGTGGGTGAGACCGCTCACGCCGTAGAAGTTGTTGTAATAGTAGTCAGGGTTGGTGGTGTCCCAGATGGGAGCATAGGTCGGGGTCTGGATGCATGAGATAATCACGCCGCCGCGCGAACCGCCATTGCCTGAGATGATGCCGCCATTGCTGGTGTAGTCGCTGTAGGAGATGTTGGCGCGTACCTCGAGCCAAGAGCGGAGAGTGCCCTCGATGTTGGCGCGGAAGTTGAAGCGCTCAAAGTTGGAGTAGCGGATAGTGCCGTCTTCGCGAGTGTAACCGCCCGACAGGTAGTAGCGCATCTTGTCGGCGCTCTGCGAGATAGCCAGCTGATAATTCTGGGTGCGACCAGTGCGGAACACCTCGTCGAACCAGTTAGTCTGGTCGGTAAGGTTGTCGGGGAGGCTAACGATGCCGATTTCCTCCATCAGCTCGCGATATTGAGCGGTGTTGAGGGGCTTGATCTTGTTCTCCACGTTGGTGATGCCATAGTATGCGTTGAGTGAGATTTTGGCATCCTTTGACTGACCGCCCTTGGTGGTGATCAGCACTACGCCATTGGCGCCGCGCGAACCGTAGATGGCTGCTGATGAGGCATCTTTGAGAATCTGCATTGATTCAATATCGCTGGCAGCAAGGAAGTCGATATTGTCGACAGGCACACCGTCGACCACATAGAGGGGAGTGTTGGAGCCGTTCATCGATGTAGTACCGCGCACGCGGATCTGGGGAGCCGAACCGGGCGAACCGTTGGGCGACATTACGTTGACACCAGCTGCCTTGCCCTGGATACCCTGGGCGGCGGATACGATGGGACGATTAGCGAGCTCTTTTTCCGATACAGATGACACTGCTGTGGTGACATCGCCGCGCTTTACAGTGCCGTAGCCGATGACCACTACCTCGTCGAGCAGAGCGTTGTCGTCGTGGAGCACAACCCGCATATTGTCGGCAGCGGGCATTTCGAGAGTTTGGAAGCCGACTGAGCTAAACACCAGTATGGTGCCGGGCTCGGCTTGGATGCGGAAAT
The DNA here is from genome assembly GCA_020860445.1 of Bacteroidales bacterium. Lineage (GTDB taxonomy): Bacteria > Bacteroidota > Bacteroidia > Bacteroidales > Muribaculaceae > CAG-873. The sequence continues at coordinate 10,367 of JAJBUH010000207.1, forward strand.
TGCCGTCAATGTCGGTGTTGACACCTCCGGTATGTCCTTTTACGCTTACGATGGCTCCAATCACAGGATCGTCGGTGCCATCCATAACAGTGCCGTTTATCACCGCTTGCGCCCAAGCCGCCGGGGCCAAGAACAAGAGTGACATCGACATCATTGCTTGCAATAATGACTTTTTCATTACAGATTGAGTATGGAATAGGGTGTTAATATTGATTCTAAAGATAAGGGTTGATTTAAGGCTGAGGGTGACCGTGCGTTCAATCAACGATGCAAAGTTACGAATTAATAAAGGAGGCTGAAAGGGGTGGTAGAAGTGGCAGGTAGAAATGCAAAAAGGGCAATGCTATGATTATCAAAGCATTGCCCTCGGTATGGGGAACGGTTTAGGTAACTTTTGGGAGGCAGGCAGAGAATCCCGATTCTTTGCTGTGAGGCTCAATCAGCGTGGGCGTGGCCCAGGTTTTTCACGCGGCGCAAGAGCTGCTCCTTGTCAAGGCCCGAGAGATTGCGTATGCGCAGCATCTTGTTGTACACGGTCTGCGGGGCGCAGTGCAGCACAGTGGCAATCTTCATGCTATCTGTGATGCCGAGGCGCACCAAGGCGAATATGCGCAGCTCGGTATTGAGCTGGTCAGGTTGCTTTATGACGATCTGCTCGTTGGCTGGTAGTAGGGTATTGAAGTCGGCCACGAAGTCGGGGTAGATGCTCAGGAAGATTGAGTCGAATTGGGCATAGAAATCCTTGAGCTCGTTTTGCGCCAGTTCAGTCGAGGCAGCCAAGGCTTGGGTGTCTTCATACTGCTTGGCCTTGAGTTTGCGCACCACCTGCTTGCGGAAATCGTTGCTGCGGTTGATGTAAGTTGAGCAAATCGAGAATATGTTGCCGATGCATTTCACCTTCACGATGTCGCTCTCAGCCAAGCTGTCGTTGGCCTCTTGCAATTGTTGTGTCACAAACATCAGTTTTTCGTTATTCTCGGCGAGTTTCATGTACGCATTGGTGAGTTGGCCCACCTTTTTGGAGAGTTCATCGTTCGAGCCGTTGAGTTCGCGGTTGACAAGGCTCAGTTTGCGGCCTTGGCTCCATATATACAATATGGCACCGATCAAGACGATTACCAGGCCGATTAGGCCATAGAGGAGCCAACGGGATTGGCGCTGCAGGCGGTCGACCTTTTCTTGGTACATCTTTGATATTTCGCTCTGCAACGTGGCCACGTGCAGTACCCTCACACGATTCTTGAGCAGCTCGGCGCATTGCAGAGCGTTTTCAATGTACTTGTAGGCGCGACTCAGGTCGCCCTCTTTTTGTAGGATGGTTGCCAACTCCTCGATTGATGCGATGTCATGGTTGGCGGTGCGGGCATCGGCCAGGGCCGAGAGGATGAGGTAACGGATATGATTCTCCTCATCGCCGATCGATGCGTAGATTTGAGAGAGGCCCAAGCCAAGCGAGCATCTTGGCGCGAATCGTAGGCGCGGGTTGCCAGCACCGGCTCTAAGGCAGCCAAGACCTGAGGCACGGAATCGCCGGTAATCAAGGAATTGTAGGCTTGGTAGTACCAATAGTCGGGGTGAGTTGGGCAGGCCGTGTCGGCGAGGGTCTGCAGGGTGCGCTTTACTTTGGCAGCTTGCTTGCTCGGTGTCGCCATCATATCCCGATATTGGTTCTCGTGGGTGGTCTGGTACACCTTCTGGTCGAGGTAGGTCGAGTAGGATAGGGAATCGAGGACCGTGGTGTCGACTGCCTCCCATTGGGCTCGGCTCTGTTCCAACAGGCCGGCGGCTGCCATGGCATAAGCATTGAGCAGGCGTATGTCGTTGGTGAGGTCGGCGCGCTTCAGGGCCTGTGCCACGCTCAGCGCCTCGCGGCCGTAGGCTTGGGCCGAATCGCTGTCGTACACGCTGTATTCGTCGAGCACCTTGCGCAGATACCAGTACCTCTCTTCGGGCGATGAGGCCAGTTGGGCTTGATGCTTAAGTTGCTCAATTCGCATCTCTTTTTTGAGTTCATGCTCGTGGGTCAACTCCAGTTCATGGTCAAGCTGCCGCAAGAGCGCCTTGTTGCTTTGCGACATGCCCATAGCGCACAGGGGCGCCAGTATGAGTAAGAATAATAAGGTATAATGGTTATGTTTCATAAGTCGAGGAGGTTGCGGGCTATCCACCAGATGAAGAATAGCGCAGCGTAAGATAATAATACCCAGGGCTGGAATACCCAGGCGCGGATTCGGGCTGCAGCGGGCGAGGCCGACAGCGAGGCGTAAGCGGCAGCCGCGAGCAGGGGCAGCGACACAAGAATGAAATAATTGTGGCGCAAAGCCTGTAGCGGATGGCCGTGGAGCAGGGCATGCAGGGCGCGAGTGGAACCGCAACTCGGGCACCGCAGCCCCGTGAAATGATGCCACCAGCACCGGGGGAGCCACCAGGTGTGCTGGGGGTCGGCGCCGTATGCCGCAAAACATACGACGAGGGCCGCAACCAAGGCGACCAGTGCCCATATATGACGCTTAACGACCAAAATAACGCAAAAATTATTTTAACGCCCCAAAGTTAGGAAAAATTTGTGAGAATGAAAAAAAATTCGTAACTTTGCGCCGTTGAAAAATCAACGACAATACAAAACCAATAAAAACAAACCAAGTTAGATGGCAACAAAAATTAGACTGCAACGCCATGGTCGCAAGAACCGGGACTTCAGCAACAAAAATTGTTACAATTCATAACTTTCTGACTTAAAGA
>JAJBUH010000179.1 GCA_020860445.1 Bacteroidales bacterium
AAATTTAGTTATGGAATCAAACCACAGATTTACACAGATTTACACAGATTCTCCCATAGCGGAATCTGTGTAAATCTGTGTAAATCTGTGGTTAAGACCAAAAGAAAAATTAAAATCATTGTGATTCTTTACTAAACAAATTGTGAAGATTGTATTTAGAATATTAACGGTTTTGGTAGCCATTGCGCTGCTGGCAAGTTGTTCGACCACGAGGAGAATCCCCGAGGGACAATACCTGTATACCGGGCTCAAGGGATTGGACATCGAGAGCGACTCGGCAGCCTTCCCCAAAACCATCAAGGAGGCACTGCACAATGCCGTGGATGTCGCCCCCAACAAGAAATGGGGCATCCTCATACCCATGGCCCCGGTGGGCCTCTGGGTCTACAACAACTGGAATGTCACCGATTCGTCATCGCGCCTAAAGAAATGGCTATACAAGAAATGGGTGCAACAGCCAGTATTGGTGAGCGATGTCAAGCCCGAGCTCCGCGTCAAGATGCTCGATGAGATTCTTGACAACAATGGCTATTTCCGAGGTACAGCCTCGTATGAAATGGTGCAACCCAAGAACAAGAAAAAGGCCGCTCTGCTTTACACCATCGACCCAGGCCCAGCTTTCCACCTCGACTCTATCATCATGCTGCCCGACACCAGCCATCTGGTGCATATCATCGACTCGGTGGCTCAGCGCGACCCCTATCTGAGGCCTGGTTCTCGATTCAGCATGGACTCGCTCGCCTCGGTGCGCACCCGCATCACTAATGTACTCAAGCGCCGTGGATACTATTACTTCCGTCCTGACTATATTGAATATCTGGCCGATAGCCTCGAGAATCCTGAGCATATATCGCTCAAACTCGACTTGGCCAAGAATATTGTCCCATTCACCTTGCAGCGCTTCCGCACCGGCTCAATCACTGTCTACGCCAATCGCCATCAGGGAGGAGGTACCCCCGATACCATCCCTCTCAAGGGAATGGAACTGATACAGATGCGGCCCTCTAAGCTGCGCACATCGTTGATTGAGAATAATGTGACCTTCCGCACGGGCAAATATTTCTCGGTGCGCGATGTCAACAACACCCAGAGTTATCTGTCGCGCCTGGGCATCTTCAACGGCATCACCATCGATGCTGTGCCCGACACCACAGCAGCCAATCCTACGCTCAATGTGAATGTCTACACTACATTTGACATGCCGCTCGAGGCATCGTTTGAGGTCAACGCCACATCAAAGAGCAATAGCTACATCGGCCCGGGGTTGATGTTTACGGTGACAAACCACAATATCTTCGGCGGAGGCGAGCAGCTGAGTGTCAGCCTATTTGGCAATTACGAATGGCAGACGGGTAGCCACTCGCGTTCGATTTTCAACTCGTACGAGTTCGGTATCAATGCCTCGCTGGCATTCCCGCGTCTGCTCGCCCCTAATTTCATCAGGCGCAGGCGCCACTCGCTCAATTGGACTCGCATCACCCTCGGCGGCGAAGTGCTAAATAGGCCCCACTATTTCAAGTTGGCGCAGTTCAACACTTCGTTCAACTACGACTGGCAGGTAACTCGCTATATCAGCAACACCTTTACGCCCCTCAAATTCAGCTACAACAAGCTGATGAAGACCACCAGCGATTTTGACTCGATTATGGCGGCCAACCCAGCTGTGGCACAGAGCTTTATGAGCCAGTACATACCTCAGATGATGTACTCGTTCACCTTTGACCGTCAGCTCAATTACAGCAATACGCTCAATTGGACCTTTACGGTGCAAGAGGCTGGCAACCTGTTCTGGGCTATCTATGAGGCTTGTGGCAAGAAGGGCGAAAAGACTCTGTTTGGCACACCATTCTCGCAATTTGTCAAGGGCAAGACCCAGCTGGTATGGGGTCGAAGGCTTGGCCGCACCAATCAGTGGATGGTGAGCCGCGTGGCTGTGGGCGCTGCCCACGCCTATGGCAACAGCACGCAGGTGCCATATTCTGAGCAGTTCTACTGCGGCGGCGCCAACTCGGTGCGCGCATTCACAGTGCGCTCGATAGGCCCGGGTAGCTACCACCAGCCGTATAATAAGAATGATTATTTCGACCAAACCGGTACCTTCCTGTTTGAAGCCAATGTCGAGTATCGTTTCCCGATTATCGGTGACCTGAACGGAGCCCTATTCTTGGATTCGGGCAACGTATGGCTGCTAAAGAATGACCCATTGCGACCGGGAGGCAAGCTTGAGGCACGCAAATTCTTCAAGGAATTGGCCACCGGTACTGGCTTTGGCCTGCGCTATGATATCGGCATGCTGGTGCTGCGCGGCGACCTCGGCATCGGCATCCACGCCCCTTACGATACTGGCAAAAAAGGGTATTACAACATGAAGAGCTTTGGCAAATCCCTCGCATTCCATTTGGCCATAGGATATCCGTTCTAGGACAGGGCTCGGACCCGTTGGGGGTCGATTTATACATCAATCATCCAGAGAGGAATTGAATGTTGCCCTCGGCCATTCTTTAAGGTCACAAATTGTGACCTTAAAGAATTAAATTGTATAT
>JAJBUH010000018.1 GCA_020860445.1 Bacteroidales bacterium
GTTAATAGTGAATAGTTAATAGTTAATAGTGAACAGTGAACAGTGAATAGTGAATAGTTAAAAGTGACAAACGAACAGTGAATAGGGAGTAGTGAATAGGTGACCATCCGGATGGCCGTTATTCACTATTCACTATTCGTTATTCACTATTCACTATTCACTGTTCACTATTCACTTAAATAGTGTTCCAGGGGCTGTGAGGATGTGGAAGATTAGTTCGCGGAACAGGTCGTTTTCGTCTTGGCGCGAACCGATGCCCTTGCAGCGGCAGTCAAATTCTCGAAGCGCCCAGATAATCTCAATCAACTGGAACGCATTGTATTTTTGCAAGGCTGCCCGGAATCGCTTGAGTGGAAAAGTGCTCTTCAGGTTGAGAGCCTGGCAGAGTCCCTGGTCTGTCTTGTCCTTGGTATAAATGATTACCAACAGGTCAGAGAAGAAATTATAGAGGAGCGCCGTAGTCAGCACCAGCGAAGTGGCTTTGGGGTTGGCAGCGAAATATTCTGCGATTCTCATAGCCTTGCCCGCATCCTTGATTGCTAAGGCATCTACGAGTTCAAAATTGTTGAACTCCTTGCTGATGCCGATGTTGCGCTCCACTGCCTCTGGCGTAACCGTTGCGCCCTTGCCAAGGATAGTGGCAAGTTTGTCGATTTCGTTGTATAGTGTGCTGAGGTCTGTCCCGATAAAATCCCGGAGCATCTCTACTGCCTTTGGGTCTGCGCCTAATCCCTTGGCCTGGATTGCAGCAGTGATCAGCTGTGGCAGATTGTAATCTTTGACTTTTTTAGATTCAAATACTACGGCTTTGGATTTAGCTGCAGCCATAAACTCCTTGCCTTTGGCCACAGCCTTGCGAAACACAATCACCAGCACCGTGGTTGGCGTAGGGTTCTTTAGGTACGAAGCAAGCTGGTCGATGATGTCGGCTCTGACTGCTTGGGCCTCTTTGAGAATCACCATTTGGCGATCGGCCATTATGGGATAGCGGCAGCACTGCTCAATCACCTGAGGCATCGAAACCTCGGGAGCATAAAACATGTTGAAGTTAAACTCCTTATCATCAGGCGATAACACACCCTCAAAATCCTTGACCAAGGTGTCGGTGTAGAATCCCTCCTCGCCGTGGAGTATGTAGACGGGAGCGAGTTTGCCATGGCGGATTTGGTTGCGTAGGCCTTCGAAGGTGACTGTCGGTGCGGCTGCCATATTCATGTAGATTTGTAGGATTCAGAAATAATTTGTAAATTTACAAATAATTTCATTATCACCCACAAAGAAAGTCGAAAAAAGTGAAGCTCAATCTTCCAGAATATGAATATGAGGTGCGTCGTCTCGCTGATGGCAGCCTCCAAATCCATGACCGGTTGCGAGGTAAATTCGTAGCCCTCACGCCCGAGGAGTGGGTTAGGCAGCATTTTGTGAATTTCCTGATTGCCCATCGGGGTTATCCTCCGCATTTGATGGCCAACGAGGTGGGCATCCGTCACAACGGATGCTTGAGGCGATGCGACACAATAATTTATGACCATTATGCCACGCCGATAGCAATAGTCGAATACAAGGCTCCAGAGATAGAAATCACATCGCGAGTCTTTGACCAGATAGTGCGGTATAATATGGTGCTAAAGGTGCGCAGCCTCATGGTCAGCAACGGTCTGGCCCATTACGCCTGCCGCATTGAGGGGGATAACTACCATTTCCTTAGGGATGTCCCTCCGTATAACAATCTTTAAACCAACCCCTACGGACTAGCAGAGATACCATCATAGCCGCTACCCCGTAGGGGTTATTTCAATTAGCAATAGGGTGTCACCTACCCATTACGAACCAACGCATTTGGCGTTGGGAATATAAAAACCCCGATTCGCGGGAGCGAATCGGGGTATGAAGCGTGGAGGGGGTGTATTATTCAGCTGCTGGGTCGAGCACGACTACGTGGTAGTTGTTCTTATTCAGGAAATCCTTCATGAATTTCTCAACATCCTTGGTAGTGATCGACTCGATTACAGATTCAATTCCATTGTAGGTGTCTACGCCATTGAGCTGTACGGCTGCCATGGTCTGAGCAATGGTGCTGTTTGATTCCTTAGCCTCAGCGGCAGTCTTAAGCATGAATTCCTTGATGGGGTTAAGTTCATCGGCAGTAACTTCCTTGGCCATGCCCTCGACCATCGAGTGGATTTCGGCGAGCACCTCATCCTTCATCTCCGGTTTCATCGGGAATGGGATTTGGATATAGGTGTTCATTTCACCTTGGCGTGACATTGAGCCAATAGCACCGATGCTATATACGGCGCCCATTTCCTCGCGAATCTTCTTGAGCAGACGGTTGGAGAGGATTTGAGCCGAGATTGATGCGAGCTGCTTGTTCTTGGCATTGTAAGGCATATTGCCGCAGATTACGATGGCCACATAAGTTTGTGGGGTTTCCATTTTCATGGTGAATTGCTCTGTCGAGCTTCCAGCCTTGAACTCGCGGCCAGCGTTGGGGGCATAGCTTGTGCTCTTCTCGGCGATAGCGGGCAGAGTAGCGAGGTATTGCTCAGCGAGCGGAGCAATCTGGTCAGCGGTCACGTCGCCAACAAAGAAGAATACAAAGTCGGCAGCGTTGTTCAGCGAGCCATGGATAATATCAAGAATAGCGCCACGGTCGGCAGCATTGATATTCTCTGAGGTAATCATTTGCGAGGCCTTGCTGGCAAAGAGAGATTCCATGATGTCCTTTTGGAAAATGAACTCCGGTTTCGAGGCCTGATTCTTGAGCAGGTTAGAGTACATGCTCTGTGTAGCGGCAAATTCATCCTCGGTGATATTGTAATCAATAAAATTCATGTAAATCAGCTCCATCAGAGTGGGCAGATCCTTGACAGTAGTGAATCCTTGCATTTCGCGGTTGAAATCATCGATGCCGTAGTTGACTGCCACTTGCTTGCCCTGCAGATATTTTTCAAGGTCGCTACTTGTGTAGTCACCCAGTCCATGACGAGACATAGCTATGGGCATAAAGAGCAGGTTGTCAGCATTCTCCTCAGGAATTGCAGAGCTACCACCGATAGCGATAGCGTCAAAGATGATTTGGTCGGGCTTGTTGTCGGTATGCTTTACATACACGTTCACGCCATTGCTGAGAGTAAGGATGTCGGCATCCCATTGGTCATTGTGGACGGTAGCAACCACCTTGCCCGGTGTGGGCAGCGCAGGAATCAGAGGCTCTTCCTTCATAGCGTCGCGGTAAGGTTCGATGTCTTCGGCCTCAACTTTAGCCATAGCGGCAGCGAGCTGCTCCTCAGTGGGAATTTGGAAAGTGCCATTGTCGGGGAAATAACCCATCAATACGCGGTTGTCATTGCCTACCAGTTCGGGGAACATCTGGTTGATCATATCAACCTGAATCATCGGAGCGAATTGGTTCATCAATTCGTATTCCTGCTCAATCGACATCAGAGGTTCACCATCGATAAAGTTGTTGACATATTGGTCAACATAAGTCTCATTGGATACGCGTTTGCGGCCATTGTAGCGTGATTCGAGGCCAGAGAGATATTCCTCGCGAGCGCGCTCATATTCGCCTACGGTGAAGCCGCCACGCTTTGCGCGCAACAGTTCGCGATATGCTTGCTCAAATCCGGGGATGATGTCGTCACCCTTGGCTACCACTTGGAATTCAAAAGCATCCTTTGTCTTGGCAAAGATAAATGGACCATAGGCCACTCCAGCCTGAGCGAACTCGGCATTGGGATCCTTACCAAGGTCGGTGAGACGCTGGTCAAGCATATTCATAGCCATTTGTATCATGTACATCATCATAGGATACTGGGCAGTGGATTTCATCTCAGCCGGAACTGGATCACTTTTGTAGAATAGATCTATGATAGCGTTGGCTTGCTCTGGGTCGCTGCCCATAGCATAGATGATGCCAGGGGTGTCGGGTACGGGTTCGTAAGTACGCTCAGCGGCATTCTCGGGCATCTTGATGGTTGAGAAAATCTCTTTGATTTTGCCCTCGATGTAGTCGACATCGATGTCGCCAACCACGATTACACCCTGTTGGTCAGGACGATACCATTTCTCATAATAGTCGCGCAGAGCTTGGGGAGGGAAGTTGTCGACAATCTCCATAGTGCCGATAGGCAGGCGATAGCCGTATTTGCTGCCGGGGTATGCCTTAGGCAAGATGTTTTCGACAATGCGCATTTGGCCCACCATAGAGCGGCGCCATTCCTGGTGGATCACGCCGCGCTCCTTGTCAATCTCCTCGGGGTCGAGCAGCAGGCCGTCGGCCCAGTCATGGAGGATAAGCAGGGTAGTGTCTTGCACGCCAGTGCGAGCAACAGGCACATTGCTGATGTTGTAAACTGTCTGGTCAACGCCGGTGTAAGCGTTGAGGTTCTGGCCAAACTTCACGCCGATTGATTCGAGCCAATCGACCATGGTGTTGCCTGGGAAATTCTCAGTGCCGTTGAAGCACATGTGCTCCAGGAAGTGGGCAAGGCCCCTCTGGTTTTCATCCTCTAGGATAGAGCCAACCTTTTGGGCGATGTAGAAATCTGCCTGTCCTTTGGGCTTGTTGTTGTGGCGGATGTAGTAGGTGAGGCCATTGTCGAGCTTGCCAATCCTCACATCTGGGTCAACTGGCAGTGTTGGGACCTGTTGTGCCATCACCGGCATCACAAACCCCCACAGCAGTGCCAGGAGAGCAGCAAGGCGTGTAATCTTTTGGTACATAGATAGCAGTAAGTGTTAAGTGTAAGTATAAACTATTAGTGATAAGTTATAAGTATAAACTATTAGTGATAAGTTATAAGGTGGCTGACGCATTGACCTGTGTGACGCAATGCGCCAGCCGTGTGTTTATGCTTTGTGTGATACGATTGCTTCGGTGTCGCGTGCGATCATCAATTCCTCATCGGTGGGGACAACCATTACGGTAACCTTTGACTCGGGGGTGGAAATGATGGCTTCCTCGCCACGGATGCGGGCATTGAGCTCTTTGTCGATTTCCACGCCCATGAATCCGAGCGGCTTGCACACATTGTAGCGAGTGCCGGCTTGGTTTTCGCCTACGCCTCCGGTGAACACGATGATGTCGACGCCGCCCATCTCGGCTGCGTAAGCACCGATGTATTTGATGATGCGCTGCTCATACATGTCGAGGGCCAGCTTGGCTTGCTCATTGCCCTCGGCGATGGCTTTCTCAATCTCGCGCATATCGCTTGAGATTTCGCTGATGCCGAGCACACCGCTTTCCTTGTTGATAATCTTCTGCAGATCTTGAGCCGACAGGTTGTGCTTCATCATCAGATAGGTGAGTGCGCCTGGGTCGACATCGCCCACGCGGGTACCCATCATCAGGCCCTCGGTGGGGGTGAGGCCCATCGATGTGTCAACACTCTTGCCGTCAAGGATAGCGGTGATAGAGCCGCCGTTGCCAATGTGGCAGGTAATCATCTTCTTGTCAGCGAGGTTAACGCCGAGTATCTCGGCAGCGCGCTGCGACACATAGCGATGGCTGGTGCCATGGAAACCGTAGCGGCGCACGCCGTCCTCCTTATAGAATTTATAGGGCAGGGGATACATGTACGACTTGGCTGGCATGGTCTGGTGGAAGGCAGTGTCGAACACGCCTACCTGTGGCACATTGGGCATGATAGCCTCGATAGCCTCGATGCCGGTGATGTTGGCTGGATTATGGAGCGGAGCCAGGTCGTAGCAAGCCTTGACTTGCTCGATCACCTCGGGAGTGATAAGCACACTCTTGTTGAATTTCTCGGCGCCGTGCACCACGCGATGACCCACGGCATCAATCTCGTCATAATTCTCGATGCAGCCGTCGATGGGGCTGGTCAGGGTATCGAGGATAGCCTTGATGGCTCCCTTGTGGTTAACGAGGCCCAGAGGCTTGATTTCCTTGGTGCCGTCGGCCTTTTTGAATTTCAGGAAACCGTCGGGGAGACCGATTTTTTCTACGCCGCCCTCGGCGAGGGTCTTCTCATCGCTGGTGTCGATGAGTTTGTATTTTACACTGCTGCTGCCGCAGTTGAGCACTAATATCTTCATCAAGTATTATTTTATAAGGCCACAAAAAAGTGTCCCTCAAACATTATTCATTATTCATTTTCCATTTTTCATCAATCCATGTCCTCCATGCCGATCGCCTGGTTGCAGGTAATGATGATGGTCTTGTAGATGTCTTCGGGGAAGCAACCACGCGACAGGTCGTTGACGGGAGCTGCCAAGCCTTGCAGCACAGGACCCACGGCCTGGACATTGCCAAGGCGCTGCACCAGCTTGTAGGCAATGTTGCCAACCTCGAGGTTGGGGAATACCAGCACGTTGGCGCGTCCGCTCAGGGCCGACATCGGGGCTTTGAGTTGAGCCACAGATGGTACGATAGCGGCATCGGTCTGGAGTTCGCCATCGATGATGAGCGACGGATCCATCTCCTTGGCGATGGTGAGAGCCTCGATTACCTTGTCGACGGCTGGACCAGCAGCTGAACCCTTGGTTGAGTAGGAAAGCATGGCTACTCGCGGCTCAATGCCGGCCACCTCGCGAGCAGTCTTGGCTGTAGCGATGGCTATCTGAGCGAGCTGTTCGGCAGTTGGGTCTGGCACCACGGCGCAGTCGGCGAATACGAGCAGACCGTCGGTTCCGAATTTCAGACCGGGAGGCAGCAGCATGATGAAAGCACCGGATACGACATCGATGCCGGGCATAGTCTTGATCACCTGGAATGCGGCGCGGAGCACATTACCGGTGGTGTTGCGAGCACCGGCCACTTGGCCGTCGGCCTCGCCCTCCTTGATCATGAGGCAGCCCAGATACAGGGGATTGGCGGCGGTGAGGCGCGATTCCTCAACGGTCATGCCCTTCTTTTTGCGCAGTTGGTAGAGCAGGGGAGCATAGCGGTCGATGACATGCTCATCGGCTGGGTTGACGATAGTGGCCTTGCCGATGTTCGAGAGGTTGAGCTCAGCGGCCATGTTTTTGATTTCCACAGGGTCGCCGATGAGTATGATGTCGGCAATTTTGTCGGCAATGATGCGGTCAGCAGCGGTTAGGGTACGCGGCTCAGTGCCTTCGGGTAGCACTATGCGCTGGCGATGAGCCTTTGCTCTGGCGGTTAGTTTTTCAAAAAGGTCCATGATACAGGTTGGTTTTGAATTGCTTTCGTTTAATGGAGCAAAGGTAGCTATTTTTTTAAGTATTAATCGATGATTTAAGCAAAAAAAATGTCGAGTGATTTCAAAAAAAATATCACTGGTGCATCAACGGTGCAGCTTGCGCACCACCCCGGTTACCACTCCCCACACCATGAAATCATTCTCGGCTGTGACTTTTATTGGCCGATATCGTGGGTTGGCAGGTATGAGCCAGGCGCAACGGCCCGTCTCGTCGAGTTTGAATCGCTTGAGGGTGAATTCGCCGTCAACATAAGCGGCAATCAAGTCGCCATCCTTGGCATCGATAGCCTTGTCGATGATTACGATGTCGCCCTCGAATATGCCGGCGCCTTGCATCGAATCGCCCACCACGCGGGCGTAGAATGTGGTCTCATGGTGATGGATCAGTTCGCGGTTCAGGTCGATGCTCTCCGACAGATAGTCCTGGGCCGGAGACGGGAAGCCGGCGCGTATTCCGCCATCGGCGTAGGGCAGTGGGGCCGATGATGAAGTGTCGACCCGATAGAGGTGCAATTTCACCTCCTCAACTACAGAAACATTGATATCAGTATTTCCAACCATATATTGTAAAAGGAAACCACAGATTTACACAGATTTACACAGATTCATAGGCTATGAAATCAATTGTTTCTATCAATATAATCTGTGCGAATCTGTGTAAATCTGTGGTTTTTAGTTCTTAGGGATTAAAAAGGGGGTGGGCCGGATGGGGCCCACCCCCGCCTTCTTATTTATGCCATGGAAGAAGGGGACGCAGTGTCGAGCCAACGACACTGTTTATCTACCATGCTTTACTTCCCAGCGGGTTCTTCGCCCTCGAGGATTTCAAGCATCTTTATGGCTGATACAGGAATGCGGGTGCCGGGGCCGAAGATGGCGGCAACGCCAGCCTTGTAGAGGAAGTCATAGTCCTGAGCGGGGATAACACCGCCGGCAGTTACCATGATGTCCTCGCGGCCGAGTTTCTTCAGCTCAGCGATAACCTGCGGGATGAGTGTCTTGTGGCCAGCGGCGAGCGACGATACGCCCAGGATGTGCACGTCGTTTTCGACAGCCATCTTGGCAGCCTCGGCCGGGGTTTGGAACAGCGGGCCCATGTCGACGTCGAATCCGCAGTCGGCGTAGCCGGTAGCTACCACCTTGGCGCCGCGGTCGTGGCCGTCCTGACCCATCTTAGCGATCATGATGCGAGGTTGGCGACCTTCGCGCTTTGCAAACTCCTCACACATCTTGCGAGCCTTCTCAAAGTCGGCATCGCCTTGGGTTTCTTTTGAATACACTCCTGAAATAGTTCTGATTACTGCTTTGTAGCGGCCGACAACCTCCTCGCAAGCGTCAGAGATTTCGCCCAGGGTAGCGCGTACGCCAGCGGCCTTGACAGCCAGGTCAAGCAGGTTGCCCTCCTTGGTGCGTACACACTCGGTGATAGCCTCGAGGGCCTCTTTCACCTTCTCGGGGTCGCGGTGAGCCTTGACATCGTTGAGGCGCTCGATTTGCTCGTTGCGCACCTCGGTGTTGTCGATCTCGAGGATGTCGATAGGATCCTCGTGGTCAAGGCGATACTTGTTGATGCCCACGATGGTCTGACGCCCCGAGTCGATGCGAGCCTGGGTGCGGGCTGCTGCCTCCTCGATGCGCATCTTAGGAATACCGGTCTCGATAGCCTTGGCTATGCCGCCGAGTTTCTCAATCTCCTGGATGTGCTCCCATGCGCGGTGAGCGATCTCGTTGGTGAGAGCCTCGACATAGTAGCTGCCGCCCCAGGGATCGATTTCCTTGGTGACCATGGTCTCCTCTTGGATATAGATCTGGGTGTTGCGGGCGATACGAGCCGAGAAGTCGGTAGGCAGAGCGATAGCCTCGTCGAGAGCGTTGGTGTGGAGCGACTGGGTGTGGCCCAGAGCAGCGCCCATAGCCTCGATACATGTGCGGCCGACATTGTTGTAGGGGTCTTGCTCGGTGAGCGACCAGCCTGATGTCTGCGAGTGGGTGCGCAGTGCCAGCGACTTGGGATTCTTGGGGTTGAACTGCTTCACTATCTTGGCCCAGAGCATACGAGCGGCGCGCATCTTGGCCACCTCCATGAAGTAGTTCATGCCGATAGCCCAGAAGAATGACAAACGGGGAGCGAACGAGTCGATGTCCATACCGGCGTTGACGCCAGCGCGGAGGTACTCAAGACCGTCGGCCAGGGTGTAAGCCAGCTCGATGTCGCAGGTAGCGCCTGCCTCTTGCATGTGGTAGCCCGAGATTGAGATCGAGTTGAACTTGGGCATGTTCTGCGATGTGTACTCAAAGATATCGGCGATGATACGCATCGAGAACTCTGGGGGATAAATATAGGTGTTGCGCACTATGAACTCCTTGAGGATGTCGTTCTGGATTGTACCAGCCATTTCCTCAAGCTTGGCACCTTGCTCCAGACCGGCATTGATGTAGAATGCGAGCACGGGGAGCACAGCGCCGTTCATGGTCATTGACACTGACATCTTGTTGAGTGGAATGCCGTCGAAGAGGACCTTCATATCCTCAACGGTGCAAATCGACACGCCAGCCTTGCCCACATCGCCGACTACGCGCTCGTGGTCGGCATCGTATCCGCGGTGGGTAGCGAGGTCGAATGCTACGGACAGACCCTTCTGGCCTGATGCCAGGTTGCGGCGATAGAAAGCGTTTGATTCAGCGGCGGTCGAGAAGCCGGCGTACTGGCGGATAGTCCAGGGGCGCAGTGGGTACATTGCGCTGTACGGGCCACGCAGGAATGGAGGGATACCCGACACATAGTTGAGGTGCTCCAGGCCCTGGAGGTCTTCCTTAGTATATACGGGCTTTACGGGTATAAGCTCGGGGGTGATCCATTCTTCTCCTCCGGCTACGGGCTGATGCTGGGCGCCGAAAGCGTCGGCAGCTATGTTGATGTTTTTGAAATCTGGTTTCATAGTCGGTGATGGGATTATTTGAGAAGACGAGCGTTGAAATCCTTAAGAGTGTCGAGCACGTTGCAGCGCACATGCACAAAGTCCTTGATGCCAGCGGCCTTGAGGTCCTCCATGCAGGCGGGAGCGCCAGCCACGACAAATTCGGCGCGGCCGTCGAGATACTTGAATGCGGCGGGAGCCAGCTCGGCGTATTCGTCATCGCTCGAGCAGAGCACAACCACGTCGGCACCCTTGGCGAGAGCGGCATCGACGCCTTCCTCTACGGTCTTGAAGCCGAGGTTGTCGATGATTTCGTATCCGGCGCAGCCGAAGAAGTTGGTTGAGAACTGAGCGCGAGCCAGACGCATAGCCAGGTTGCCGATGGTGAGCATAAACACCTTGGGACGGTTGGCGGCGTGCTCGGTGGCGAGGCGCAGAGCCTCGAAGTCAGAGGCAGCGCGTTGGCGCAGCAGCGGGGTGCCTTGGGCTTCGGCCTCAGCGGCGCAACCGCATTGGCAAGCCTTGTCTTTCTTCTCAATCTTGTCGGCAGCCATTTCATTGACATTGGGGTACTGGTTGGTGCCGAGCAGGATCTCCTTGCGGCGAGCCACATCGGTGTGGCGCTTCTTGCTGCTCTCGTTGATGGCGGCTTGTACCTTGCCCTCGTCGACGAGCTTGAAGAATCCGCCTTCCTCCTCAACGCTCAGGAATAGCTTCCAAGCCTCTTGAGCGATCGAGAGGGTTAGGGTCTCGACATAGTAGCTGCCGCCGGCGGGGTCGACCACCTTGTCGAGGTGGCTCTCCTCTTTGAGCAGGAGCTGCTGGTTGCGAGCGATGCGCTCTGAGAATGCGTCGGGAGTCTTGTAGGGGGTATCAAATGGTACGCTTGTCATCGAATCCACGCCAGCCACGGCTGCCGAGAATGCCTCGGTCTGCGAGCGCAGCAGGTTGACATAAGCGTCATAGATGGTCTGGTTGAATTTAGAGGTCTTGGCGTGCACATGCATCTTTGCACTGGCCTTGTCGGCGGGCTTGTATTGCTCCACGATCTGGGCCCAGAGCATGCGGCCGGCGCGGAACTTAGCAATCTCCATAAAGAAGTTGCTGGAGATGCCCATGTTGAACTTGATGCGGCGTGCTACCTCGTCGGCGGTGAATCCGGCATCGGTGAGCGATGTCATCCACTGAGCGCCCCAAGCCAGAGCGTAACCGAGCTCCTGGTAGATGTAAGCGCCCGAGTTGGTGAAAGCGGCCGAGTTGACAGCGAGGAAGCGGAGGCCGGGCACCGGCTTCACGATTTCCATAATCTCCTTGGCGTTGCTGACAGCCCAATCGGGGATCTGACGGCCGTGCTTGAATGCGGGACGGCATACGTTGTAGTTGATTGAGCCACGGAATGATTCCAAAGCGTCCTTCTCGGTGAGGTAAGCCACCAGGTTCTTGGCAAGCTCTACGCATTTGCCAACGCAGCACTTGATGTTGATCTCGACAGCGGCGATGTCGATGCCGTCGAGCAGGGTAGCGATAGCCTCGGGGGTTGGGTCTTCGAGCTTGAAGCCGAGCGAGTTGACACCCTTGGTGAGCACCTCTTTAGCTACAGCATTTGCCTCGGCCGGGCTTGATGCGATGATTTGCTGGCGAGTGAGCCATTCGTTGTCGGTGCGAGTACCGCGCACGTAGGGATATTCGCCGGGGAGCGAGTCGGTAGTCTTCAGCTCAGCGATGTCCTCAGCGCGGTAGATGGGCTGCACGTTGAAGCCTTCGTTAGTCCGCCACACGAGCTTTTTGTCGAAGTCGGCACCCTTGAGGTCGGCTTCTACTTTTGCTCTCCATTCCTCGTAGCTAACGCCGGGGAACATGTCGAACAATTTTTCAGTCTTTTCTGCCATAAAATTAGAGTTAACTAATAGTATATAAGTGTTTGTCCTTTGCTTTAATGTTTAGTGTTTGTCGCTGACTTAAGGTAATTGGGGAAATAAAGCACCCCAAATCTTTCGCAAAGTTACGTCAATCCACCAATATTTCCAAATTTTTTGAAGAAAATAGGTTTGGCAGTCGACAAAAAAGCCAAATTAAGAGCACAGAAACATCTGTGTGAGACCCAACACGCGGTACAGGGCGAAAATTGAGGCCTTGGGTATGTGCATCGGGGGGTATTTTGAGTTGATGCTTGATGCCACTATGCAGTCGCGGTCGTCGGGGTCTGGCTCGATCACCTTGATGAAAGCGCCGTTGTCGGTGTCGATTACGGCGGGCTTGCCCCAAGGTATGAAGTTCTTGTCAAGTATTCGCTTTAGGTATACTGTGGCACCGTTGGGGATCATCGGCTCCATCGAGTCGCCGCTGATGGGCACTGCCAGTTCGGCCCCGGGGATGGTGGTGGGCACGAGGTGACATGAACTCAGGTCAACGCCCTCTTGGTGGAAAGCCTTGAGGGGCCCGGCGCTGGCCCAGATCTCGACCAGTGGTACGTTGTGGTACGGTATGGCCGGGCCCTCGTCGCGCTTGGGAGCGGGGACTGGCTCGGGTTTGAGCATCATCTCGCCCTCGCCGGTGAGGAGCCACACGCGGTTGATGTGGGGGAATACCGACAGGATGCGGTCGCACATCGTCGATGATATGTTCTTAGTTTTTCCTTTAAGGATGTCGTAGAAAGCCTGAGGTCGCTCGTAGCCGCAAAGCTCTGAAAACGACTTGATGTTGGTGTGCATGTGCTTCACCAGCGCTTCAATGCGATCAATAGCTGTCATAATTCAAGAAATGTCCTTATATTTTGGTGCAAATATACAGACATTTCTTGAATCCACCAAATTTTTTCCAAAAAAAATTATTTGGCAATCTTTCCAGAGATTTGGTGGTTTAAAATAT
>JAJBUH010000226.1 GCA_020860445.1 Bacteroidales bacterium
GAGGGACGGGAGGCGGGACGGAGGGAGAAATGGAGGCGGGGCTGCCGGGTGGCGTGGAGGGAGAGGGCGGTACCAGAGCGCTCAGCGAGGAGGTTTAATTTGGATAGGGAGGAGAAATGAGTGAGGCCATCGCGGCGCAAGGCGCTGCCATAGACAATGAGCTGCTCATCGGGCGAGACAGCGAGGAGGTAGGCATCGGTACTCCAACCGTCAGCCTCAATCCAAGAATTGAGGTGCATCAACCGCCCATCGGCAAGCTGATTGATGTAGACATCGGTGGTCTTGCCACCCTCGGTAATGCGCAGACCAATCCAATCCTTTCCTTCGCGCTTTTCGATAGTGGGCAGCTCACGCTGGTCGGGACCGTCCTTGAGAATAATCGCAGTGACAGCCTTGATGCGGTCATGCTGCCCTGGGAGCTTGAGCGAGTAATAATCCTCAGTGCCACGAAGGTCTTCGGTCGGACCTTGCAACACATCCCAATACAGCATCTCGGGATAGTCATGCACATAATTGCTCGGAGCCAAGGGCTGAGGATACAGAGGACGGATAATTGCCGAGGCATCGCCATTGGTGACGACCAGATCACCCCCAACCTTGCGAGTTTCGCCTCCGGGATGCCACAACCATTCAAATTGGCCAGCCTCGTGCGTCTTCAGATCATCTATGACGAGCAGCACGCTGCCAATCCACAGATAGTGACGCTGATTGCGAGCGAAATTATCAGCTGTTGGCCCGGTGGCATCGGCCATCAGATAGCGCACGCGGTCGCCAGCCACCATGCCGCTGAGCGAGCCCGGCAGCAAAGTGCCATGATATTGCTGATAGGTGCTTTGCCCCTTGCTATTGAATTTCACAACATTGTGAGCATCGCTCTGGAAGAAATAATTGCGGTATTCTGGCTTGCCATAGCTGCAATTGCCAGCGTCCTTTATAATGTCAACTCCTTTATGAAAAAAGAATTAATGACGCAGCATCGGCATGGGCATGGTTCCACGTGGCACCACATTTCACCGCCAACATCGTAGCATCCGGCACCCACGAATCCCGCATTGTGGCCCAGCCGAAATCCTCCCACAACTGCTCCTTAGGCAGAGTAGGAGTAGCGGGCGCTTTGCTCAAGTCAGGAGTATAGAGAAAACCCATGGGATAGTTGCGCGGAAAGCCTTCCCAATGCTGACCCGGTTCGAGCTGATTGACATACCATAGCGTATTGGGATTCTCCTGGCCCATGGCATAAGCAAGAAGCATCGAACTCTCGCCAGTGACATTCTTATGGCTGTCGCCAAAGTTGATGCTGTAGAGCATGCCAGTGCGAGGATAAGCCACGTGGCAGAAGAAATCGCTCAACTGAGCCATCTGCGGCAGAGCCTCGAGCTTGGCTCCGGGGTGGGAATTGAGCCACGCCATGCGCAGCAGCAACGCCTCGGTGATGCCAAAGCTGGCGTAATTGATGCTCTCGTACATGCCGCCATCGCGGTCGAAGCTGCGCGACTTGCGCTGCACCTGGTCGCCAGCGAAGTCGAACCACTCAGGGAGCAATTCTACGGCGCTCTGCGCGGCCTCGCGCGCCTCAGGCAATTCATTGCTGATGGCGAGGGCCAACAAGCCGCCCATGCCCACGCAAGAGCTCCACCAATTATGACCCATCGAATTGAGCGAATGGATACGCGTTGGTTCGAGAATCCAGTCGCCGAGCAACGGCTCGACAGCGAGGCGCCACAAGCCTTGCGCTATCTCCTTGCGTTCAGTGGGAGAGAGGCGGTCATAGACCGCATCATACCCTACGGCGAGCTGGAAGGCGCGATGCGCCATTTGCAATTCGCTGCGCCAAGCTGGATTGCGCATCATCATTTCGGCATCGGCCCAGGAATCGACCTTGGCGGTGGATTTGAGAATATCGACCACCTCGTCGGCGTATTTTTGTTCGCCAGTGGCTTGGTAGACGAGAGCCGGGTATTGGAGGGAGCGAACGTCGCTGCGCTCCAGTTCGGCATCAGCGCGCTCGAGGATCGAGCGCCAAGCCGAGGCCTGGGCTGTGTCGGTGTCGCAGCGCTTCATCGCCGCCTTCACCCTATCCGGCGTAAACAGCAGCGACGGATGTTTAATCGTCTGCGCATTGGCCGATAACGCCAATATACAAATTAAAAAGTATATCCAATTTTTCATGATTATTGATCAACGATACACAGATTGCTCATTACTTAAGGGACTTTTCCAATTAAAATTAAAACAATATGAATCTAACTACAGATTTACACAGATTTACACAGATGCCTTAGATAACAGCTTTCTGATTTCATAGAGCACCAGTGGTGCCGACAGATTTCCACAGACCATCCGGAAGGAATCTGTGTCATCAGTCGGTGCTTCAGCGCCTCTATGGAATTTATATCCGCAGGTTTCAGTATCAATCTGTGTGACATCTGTGTAATCTGTGTATCGTTTTACTTATTACTTAGTGTTTGCTGAATTAATGTAAGTTGTTGATATTTAAGATATTTAACTCATAT
>JAJBUH010000201.1 GCA_020860445.1 Bacteroidales bacterium
GCTGCGCCGTGATCTTTGGCTAAGCCTCAGCCACGGACTTTTGCGCATGAGCCGGAAAAAGAGCCAATATTCATAAAGGGCAGCCACATTACGCTTGCCAGCTTTATATACATTGTCTCCACCTTTCCAAGTAAGCTTAGCTGCCAAATCAAAGAATAACCACGCTTGGAGTATTTCACGATATCCTTCTTTTCTTTGTAATACGGGGCTGTTAAGAGTAATTATATTGGGCAGGGAAATCTCTCGAAAGAATACGGAAGACAAAATCTGATCTACCTGTTGAAGCGTATGAGTTGCTTCATTCCTAAGGCGCTGATTTGCTTTACCTAATTGTGAGAATTGTGCTATAAATTGCTGAAACTGAAGGAGTACATACTTAACGAATTGGTTTTCAATGATATCGATGGAATCTTTCATATAGGGGACTTCAATACTCTGAGGTAAAGACCGCAATCCATTAAAATCCTTGTGTTCCTCTGCGCTAATAGGAATTCGATTTGACCGACCCGCAATTTGCCTTAATGTCTGACGCGATAATCTTTTAACGCTAGAAATTCTTTTCTCAACCATAGTGTCAGTCCAGCGTTTCACAGGATTATGTATGACCTTATTGATAGCCAATGAGAACTCTTCACTTTCAATTATTGATCTGAGGAAAGCAAAACGTTGGTATAGGGTGTGAGGGTGAAGGTTCTCTAAGTCTACTTCAAAATATTGATTGGCTGGAGATCCCTGAGCCAATATTAACTCTACATACTCATTGGTAATATTCTCAAGCATGGTTTGGTAGTCTTTCCGATAATCCATTTTTATGGATTGTACTTCTATATTTACCTCACCTATTTTTTCTTCGGGATTGTCTCTAAGAATAATGTCTAGGGTTAGATTCCCCACATACAGACCAGTATATATGATCCCTTCTCCAAGATGGCCAGTAGCTTTGGAGGGAAAGATGATATCAGAAAGTATTTGCCCATTAAATTGGACTTTATCATCCTTAAAGTAATAATGGTAACGACTCCCTTCTCTCATTTGATGCGCAGCCTCTAAGGTTTCAGTTAGATCCTCAGTTTCAGCTTGGTACAGAATATCATTTGTGGAACAGGGGACAATTTCAACCTCCACTGGGCCAATGGAGGTTTCAATATGAATATGGAATTTGTCGACTTGCTTCATGCCTATGCTTCTGCAAAACTAGTAAAACCATTATTGCAGGCTGCTTTGTACATTCGCACTATTTTGTCAGCAGAGATGGGATATTTGCAGGTCTCAGCCCTTACCACACTATTCTCTCTGAGAGGGTCTGAACCTTGGGTAACCAAACATATATCCCATAGACGGGAAAGTACTCCACCGATATGTTTCTTAGAGCCATGAAGTTTTGGCAGTAGTTTCTGTACAATAGCGCTATCTATGGCTTCTTGTGGTTCCATTCCTAAATCAATGGCCTTTTTGATAAAGCGGTATATCTCGGAAGCAACTCGATATCCGAATTCAGCATTTACAGGCTTCAGTTGCCTAAAGATTTCGAGAAGTATAGATTTAAGAGTATCACCGACATACATCTCTTTCTCCGAAGCCCAATTTAGGAAATCGGATGCCGTATCAGCACACTGACCATTGGCTTTATTTATATCCACTGGCCCCAGATTTGACAGATAAGAATCCATCTCATCCTCATTTATCTTAAATTCTATTACGTTGGCTCTGTCCAGCACCTTAGGGCTAAACATATAGGTTGTTTCATCAACATTAATGGTGCCAATGATAAACAGATTCTTGGGTAAGGCAACTTTCTCGGGAATCTCTTTGTCTTTTGCCGATTCAGACCTTTTCCACAGTGGAATTTCTTTGTGAGACTCCATTGCACTCAAGAAATCAGCAAAGTAGCGCTCCACATAGCTTAGGTTCATTTCATCCAACACCAGGAAAAAAGGGAGATTGGGATTTTCGTTGGCTCGAATTATCAAATCCAGAACACCATTCTCAGGTACAACATATTCTCCCTCTTTAAGGGCGTTGGGATACCCTAACAGAGGTTCTCGATTAGTCCAATCAGCACCTACAGAGACAAAGCAGAGTTGTTCCGACTCCTTTTTGCACAAAGCATGTGCCACTACAAGAGCGAGTTGCGTCTTTCCTGAACCCGCTAGACCACTTAAGATGACAAATGGCTTTGTCAAAAGAGCAGCAATGAAGCGCTTTATTAACAGGGTGTCATAAATCAACCCGGTAATATTAATCACGTTGATTAAACGGGCTATTTCAAAAGTTGTTAAGAAAGAGTTATCGGGCCCTTCCCCCGTTGCGATGTCGTCTTCAGACTCCTCCTCAATAGAAGAATCTAAGTTAGGTTTAATGATGGTAGAGTCACCTATAAGACCTTTTTTATATAAATCAGGTATAAATACACTCCAGTAAGTTTTAGCCTTATAATTTGTTATTCCTTCTTTACCATAACAAACAATAGCGTATAACATTTTCATATACCATTGAATGGTAGTGGAATAAAAACCTCTTTTGTTTTTGGTTCCATCTTTCATAGAACCCGATTGGGCGATTCGATCCCGCATTTCTTTCAACTCATTGAAATCGGTGATGCCAAAAAGATCGATACCTTCAGCAGAATTGATGGTGTCAACTTTCTTAAAGTAAGAAAAGGGTGCAAAAGATTTAAAAATCTCTTTTCTTTCGACAGAAGTAGTTTTTCCTAAGAGGGAAAGGTCTATATGGGGATTTAGATGGGGAGTCATTATTCGTTATTTGGTATTTGTATTATTCCAGAGGCTTCTTCTCTTGGAATGCAAAGTTAAGAATTTTTTGTGATTATTTAAAATGTAAGGGTAACTTTGTATTTTATTTCACAATTTTAGTACCAACAAGAGGGTAGGATAGTAAAGACCCCATCGGGCATTCGAGGTAGTGGTCATTTCCCTATTAAAAGGAAAGGCTTTTCTCAATTTTGATGTTTAAACGATTCTTAATTGAAAATTGATAAAAAGCCAGCATGGTAAAAATCAATAAAGGGATAAAAGAGATTGGATTAATCAAAAATAATTTTGTACCTTTGCGGGAAATATGTGAGGCCATGACACAGAAGCAAGCAGTAATAACTACCATTGACAGATTAGGGGGGTTGGCTACTCTGAATGCCATAAATCAGTCAATCTTTAAGATTGAGGATTGCAATTGGGGTACCAAGACGCCCTTTGCTAGTATACGTAGGATTGTGAGGCATACACCAGAAATCTATCGAATCAAACCTGGGTTGTATGGGCTCACGGAATTACGGGCCCAACATGAGAGCCATGGCATTTTTTCTGATGAGGCCAAAGCGCCCAAGGAAAAGAAAGAGGAGTTTAACCACACCTACTATCAAGGCATCCTTCTGGAGTTGGGTCTTATGCGCCATCACGATGTTTACGTCCCAAGCCAGGATAAGAATCGCAAATTTGATAGCCGTACTCTGGGTGAGATGGCTTCTTTGGCTGAGTTGCCGGAATACACCTATCATAATTTGGTGCATCGTAGCTCAACGATAGATACGATATGGATGAATGAGCGCCGCATGCCCCACTCATTCTTTGAGGTCGAGCACTCGACAGATATTTACAATTCGCTTTTGAAGTTTGTCGACCTTCAGGATTTCTATGTGAAGATGTTTATCGTTGCTGACGAGAAGAGGCACAATGAATTTGAGCAAAAGATGGGGTGGGCAGCTTTCAAGGATTTGAAAGATGAAAAGAGGGTGACTTTTCTCAGCTACGATAAATTAAAAGCCCTATACGATTTGGAGGTAAAGAAAGCAGAGTTGTCATTGGGCATCTAATATTGCTACACAGAGGCGACCCTATGGGCCGCAAGGGGAGGGGGCGTGATTGGTTGCTACACAGAGGCGACCCTATGGGCCGCAAGGGGAGGGGGCGTGATTGGTTGCTACACAGAGGCGACCCTACGGGCCGCATGGGACGTATGTGAAAAAATGATCGCTGAGGTTAAAGATTGATCTATTGGGGAATTTGTGAATTTTTGATCTTAATTTTGCAGCAGCAAACAAGAGACAGAAACCATGAACCCATTATATGTGTCTGATAATTCGGATTTTACCCTATACCACGGCGACTGCCGCGAGATTGTGCCAATGCTCACTGAGCAGTTTGACATGATATTTGCTGACCCGCCGTATTTTTTGAGCAATGGGGGAATAAGCTATCAGAGCGGACAGATAGTGAGCGTCAACAAGGGCGAGTGGGACAGGTCGCAGGGCAGGGAGGCCGACAATGAGTTCAACCGCGCCTGGCTGACGGCTTGCCGCCGCGTGCTTAAGGATAATGGCACAATCTGGATTAGCGGCACATATCACAATATCTTCAGCGTGGCCAATTGCCTAACCGAGCTGGGGTACCGCATACTCAATGTGGTGACATGGGCAAAGACTAATCCGCCGCCAAACATATCGTGCCGATTCTTTACCTACAGCAGCGAGTTTGTAATCTGGGCGCGCAAATGGGACAAGCGACCGCATTATTACAACTACGACCTGATGCGGCAGCTCAACGCTGGCACTCAGATGACCGATGTGTGGCGCTTGCCGGCCATCGCGCCGTGGGAGAAGTCGCAGGGCAAGCACCCGACGCAGAAGCCTCTGCGGCTGCTGCACCGCATCGTGCTGGCCTCGACGCGCGAGGGCGACTTGGTGCTCGACCCATTTACGGGCAGCTCGACTACGGGCATCGCCGCCAATCTGCTGGGGCGCCGATTCGTCGGCATCGACAAGGAGGCGCAATTCCTGGATATGAGCCGTAGACGGCGCATCGAGATTGAGGACCCTGCGATGGCTCGCTCGATGCTGCTTAAGCTATACGACAATCCCGACGAGGCGACGGCGCTGGTCAACCATGCGCGGCCAGGGCTGCGCGAGAAGATGATTGAGCAGGGCATCTGCTATCTGCGCGCTGGCGACGCAAAGGGTTCGCTGTTGGTGCGCCCAGGGTTTGAGCGCATGCAGTATCTGCTGCTCCACACTGGCGGCGAGCACCAGCAGATGTTCAGGCTCCAAGCCAAGGGCCGCTTCCAAATCTGGACTCGCGAGACCCTCGAGCAGTACGGCTTTGCCCCCGAGCACGCACCCTACTATGTGGTGCTGCGCTTTGACCCCCATGCCCCCATCGCCATCAAGAATCCTCTGCCCATGCGCGAGGGAACCTCGACCTACGCCCCTAAGATTAAACCCCTCAGCGAGTTTGTGATATAGCGCAGCCCCCTAACCCCCTAAAGGGGGAAGGCTGCCGCCTGCTGGGGGGGGGTCCTGCTTGGGTACTTTCTTGAATTTGCAAATCTACCCTAATTGTCGTTTTGGAAATTTTCTTTCTTATCTATACGATTAACTCCAAAAATTTTGTATTTTTGCACATTGAAATAGAAGAGACATCGATGGTGAAGAAAAGACTGCCCTACGGTATATCCGACTTCGTACGCTTAAGGCGCGACGACATGTATTATGTCGATAAGACTATGTATCTCCCCCTGCTTGAGGAGGAGAATAGTTATTTGTCGCTCCTGCGCCCTCGTCGATTCGGAAAGAGCTTGCTGCTCAGCATGATGGCAGCCTACTATGACGTGGATATGAAAGACCGATTCAATGATCTGTTTGGAGATTTGTGGATAGGGCAGCATCCCACCCCTCTGGCCAATTCTTATCTTGTGCTTCGTTTCGATTTCTCCAAAGTGGGAGGCGATTCTGAGGATCTTGAGGCCCGATTCAACGATTATTGCAACCGTGAGTTAGACAGCTATGTACGCAAATACAAAAATTTCTACGAAGAAGACGTTGTACAAGATGTGCTCCTCTCAAAATCAGCTGAAGACAAGCTCAACACTATTACCATCAATTCCAGTAGATTGGAATTGCGCCTTTATCTCATCATTGACGAATATGACAATTTCACCAATGATGTGCTCGCTAAGCGCGGCAAGGAGGCTTTCCAAGAATTGACCCATGCCGAGGGCTTTTATCGTCGCATATTCAAACTTTTCAAGGGCCCTATTGAGCGCATTTTTCTAACTGGCATCTCTCCGGTCACACTCGATGATCTCACCAGTGGATATAACATTGATTGGGATATCTCCCATCTTGAAGAATTTAACTCACTGTTAGGATTCGAGGGGAGAGAGGTGCGACAAATAATCGAACATTTCAAGGAGCATGGGGCAATAGAGGGTGAGGCTGACTCTATCATTGCGGATATGAAGCCATGGTATGACAATTACTGCTTCTCACATTGCACCCACGGCCGCGAGACTGTGTACAATAGCGATATGGTGCTATATTACATGCGCTCGATGTTGCGAAACGGTCAACCGCCCGCCGATATGGTCGATAAGAACATCAAGACCGATATCTCAAAGCTCAAGGCTTTGGTCAACCTCGACCGCGGCATTCAGCGCTGTGAGCGCGAATCCGTCATCGAGCGAATAGCTACTCAAGGTTGGATTGATATGCGTCTCAAGACCTCCTTTCCTGCCAAGGATTTGCTCAAGCCCGACAATTTCCAGTCCCTCATCTACTACTACGGCATGCTCTCAATTGGCGCTCCCGACCGGGGCCTCACCCGTATGGTTATACCCAACGAATGCGTCAGACAACAGTACTGGAGTTTCCTAGTGGCTATGTTTCAAGATATCCACCCCTTTACCATCAACCCGTTGCTTGAGGCTTATGGGCCGATGATATGTCAAGGGGATTGGAAGAAGGCATTAACTATCATTGGCAGAATGTACAAGGAGCTCTCGGCCCTGCGTGACCTGATTGGGGGTGAATACAAGGTGCAAGGTTTCTGTAAAGCCCTGTTGGGAGTGTGTGACTATGCTCTTTTATGTCCCGAACTTGAACTTAACTACGGCTACAGTGATTTCGTGATGATTCCTCTGCGCAGCCATTTTCCTGAGGCTATCCACGCTTATGTACTCGAAATCAAGTATGTGGGAACAAAAGCCTCAGATGCTGAGGTCAAAAGCGCATATACGGATGCTAAAAAACAGATTGAAGCCTACTGCTCAGATTCTCGCCTTCTAAAAGCAGTGGCAGGCTGCACTCTACACGGAATCGCTCTAATCTTCCAAGGCCATGAGTTGCTTGATCCCCAGCTCATAGTGGAGATGAAGATATAGGCTAATGTGAAAACGTCCCCCTAGCCCCCGCAGCGGGGGAAGGCTGCCGCCTGCTGGGGAAGCCCCATGTCACAGAAATTTTCTATGATTCTACAGGAGATGATTTTTCGGTGGGCAGGGTCATTTGCATGCCATGGAGCAGGGGTTCGAGGTCTGTGAGGGCCAGTCTGTCTTGAGTGAGTGTATAGCCTTCAAATTGATGAGTGGCTCTCAAGAAGACATCGATTTTCTTGCCCAATTCGGCTGGATTGTATTTTTCGAGATTCTTTTTGACTTCAAAGAAAGTGGCAGTCTTTTCAAATTCATTCTCACATACCAAATCTATCTCATTATTGCCCTTGCGATCCCACCATGACCCCATGCGGGTGAAAAGCCTCATCTCGATCAAAACAGCCCGAAATAGACGCTCCAATGGCAAACCACAAAATTGAGAGAAATCCCGTTGGATTATTTTTAGAAGCGCAGTTGATTGTTGCACCTCCAACATATATCCATATTTAAAAATGAACCGAAACCAGAAAGCAAGGAAATTGTCAGCTATATGGTAAGTGACATTTTTATTGCTAGTCTTCTCAAATATGGGTTGTTTTTTCTCGATTAGTTGATAGATATCTTCTAAGCGTGTCAAATATCCGCCAACCTCTTTACCTACAGCTTGTTGGATTTCGTTGCGGGTGGTTTTGCCTGATGAGATGGCTTCGAGTATAGAAAAATAGATAGCGTACTCCTTGCCCAACTCTTCAATAAGCAGAGTTTTACCTTCGCCGATAAATATTGAGTCATCCCTGAGGATTTCACTGAGCATCAGTTCGGGAGTATAAGCTTTGTTGTCAATCAAGAGCTGCACATATTTGGCTACCCCTCCGGTCAGGGCGTAGAGAGCCAATAAATCCAGAGGCGTAGCGGCAGGATAATGATCAGCCAAAATTTGGCCTAATACGGAGGGAGCAAATGGGCGGAGGTGTATAAATCGAGTTTGGCGTCCAAAAAGTGGCTCTTTCTTATCCCTGAATAGTTTGCTCATCAGCGTGTTTACCGAGCCGCTTACCACCAGATTGATTTTGGCTTGTTTCTCATATTTGTCCCAAATCCGCTGCATCTCGCTATAGATGCTGGGATTAATCTTTAAGAACTCTTGAAACTCATCGATTATCAGTGTGAAATTTCGGCGAATGGAAAGACTAAGTGCATACTCAAATACTTGTGAGAAATTTTCCGGTGTGCCCAGAATGGGTTCTTGCAGTTTATCGACAATTTCTTGGGCATAAGTTGCGCATAAGGCCTTCTCTGCGGTTCTGGCCACAAAGAAATATACTACAGTAGTATCCTTATAGGCTTGGCATAGAAGCGTAGTTTTGCCTATGCGCCGACGCCCGGTGACCACAGTAAACTGGGCCGTTTCGTTGGAACGGTCCAATATCTCCTGTAGAGTCTCTATTTCTGATTTACGGTCATAAAATTTCATACTCTGTGTTGATTAGTAGTTCGGAAACTGTGGTTCGGAAATGGCCAGTTCCGAACTGCATATTTCTCTACTGCAAAGTTAGTAAATAAAATTGTTATAAAAGCCACAAGATTTCAGTTTTTACTTACTTGATTGTGAGATAAAGAAAAAACTCGAGCACATTTTGTGGATTAGGAAAAATTGAGTAATTTTGTAGTATGTTGAAAATATTTACCCTCCTTCTCATCTGCTGCATAGCTGCAGCCCCGGCTGGCGCCACAGAGCGCCGCACTATCAATAGCAATTGGTCATTCTCTCAACCATTGCGCGATGGGCAGTGGGAGCGTGTTGAGCTCCCCCACACCTGGAATGCCCACGATGCCACCGACGACGAGCGCGGATTTTACCGAGGCATAGGCATATACAAGCACTCGGTCGATATCCCAGTCTCAGCCCAGGGCAAGACCCTGAGGCTGCATTTTGAGGGTGCCAACCAGGTAGCCTCGGTCAAGGTGAATGGCATATCGGCTGGCAGCCACACGGGCGGTTACACTGAGTTTTGCATTGACATCACCCCTTATGTCATATTCGGAGCTCCTAACGACATCGAGGTGACTGTTGACAACAGCCACGACCCCATGATACCGCCATTGAGCGCCGACTTTACATTCTTTGGCGGCATATACCGCGACGTATTCTTGGAAATCGAGGAGCCAGTGCATCTGTCTCACGCCGACTGCGCCTCATCGGGAGTGTATATCTCTACGCCATCGGTCACCACCGATAAAGCTGAGGCCAGAGTGACAACCCTAATAGACAATGCGGCTGAGAAAGCGACTCAAGTCTTAGTGAAAAATACGATATATTCCCCTACGGGCGAGACAGTTGCGACTCTCTCAAAGAAAGTGAAACTGCCAGCCTCGGCTGTGGCAGTGCCAGTGGATATGACATTCCAGATTGCCAATCCCGACCTGTGGTCGCCATCAAATCCTGCCCTATACACTTTGGTCATCGAGGTCTGTGACCCTCGCAGCGGTAAGCCCTACGCCAGCCATTCTGAGCAATTTGGGTGCCGCTGGTACAGTTTTGATCCCGACAAGGGTTTCTATCTCAACGGGCAGCCGCTCAAGCTGATTGGCACCAATCGCCATCAGGATTATCCCGGGCTGGGGTGGGCACTCGACGATGCCCATCACCTGCGCGATGTGGAGATGATCAAGCAGATGGGAGGCAATTTCCTGAGAGTGTCGCATTATCCTCAGGACCCCACTGTGCTGCGCGCTTGCGACAGATTGGGTATCCTGGCCACTGTCGAGATTCCGATCGTCAACGCTGTGACCGAGGATCAGCAATTTCTCGATAATTGCCTGACGATGCAAGAAGGGATGATTAAGCAAAACCGCAATCATCCCTCGGTGATTGCTTGGGCGTATATGAACGAGGTGATGCTTGTGCCTCCATATAGCGGCGACGATGAGCGGTACCCGGCCTATTGCGCCGAGGTCAACCGTCAGGCGCAGGCCATCGATGCCCTCACACGCCAACTCGACCCCGAGCGTTACACTTTGATACCTTGCCATGGTAATCTGCAAGCCTACGAGGATGCCGGGCTCATCGAGGTGCCTCGGCTCATTGGCTGGAATCTTTATCAAGGCTGGTATTCCGGCACATTCCCTGATTTTGATGTCTATCTCAGGGATTTCCATGCCAAATATCCTGGGATTCCAACCCTCCTTACGGAATATGGGGCCGATTGCGACACGCGCATACACTCGACTCAGCCTCAACGGTATGATTTCTCGATGGAATATGCTGATCTGTATCATGAGCATTATTTGCGGTCGATCCTGTCGATGCCATTTCTGGCTGGAGCCAATCTGTGGAATCTCAACGAATTTCATAGCGAGGTGCGCGAACATGCCAAACCGCATTTCAATCCCAAGGGGATAGTCACTGCCGATCGGCAACCTAAAAATACGTATTGGCTATACAAGGCTAATCTCAGCGATGAGCCATTCGTAGCCTTTGCCAACCGCCAATGGACATCACGCTCGGGACAGCTAAATGCAGATGGCACGTTGCCAACCGAAATTAAGATTTACTCAAATGCCCCGAGCGTAACCCTGACGCACAATGGCAAGCAAATCGGCCATCTGCCAGTGGTTGACGGAGTAGCCAAAGCCATGGTGCCGCTTGCCGATGGCCTTAATTCTTTGATAGCTCAGTCGGCCGAGGCGAGTGATGCCCTCAATATACGTCTGCGCGGCATAGCGGCTGACCTCAAGAGTGCGCCATTCGATGGGCTGTGGGTAGGGATGGGCACTGACCGCTCTGTCACCGACCCCGCAACGGGCGAGTGCTGGATCCCGGATCAAGAATATCGCCCTGGCAGCTGGGGATACGTGGGTGGCAGCAATTTCGCCCTCGACAATTGGGCTGGAGTCTTGCCGGCATCAGATGTTGATGTGCTGGGCGTAGACCTCGACCCGCTGTATCAGACTTGCCGCAAGGGCATTGAGAGTTTCAAGGCCGACTTGGCACCAGGCCGCTATGCGGTGACTCTCTATTGGGCCGACCTGTCAAAGGAGACATACGAAAAGCTCGCCTATAATCTGGGCGGAGATGCCATCCATGAGGAATCTGACGATTGCTTTGATGTATCAATCAACGGCACCACAGTGCTTCCGGCTCTGGATGTGCGTCGCATGGTGGGGCGTCAACGCCCCCTGCAAGTCACTTTTGAGACCATGGTACTTCCCGACCAATCTCTCACCATCGACTTCGCTCCCATCCATGGCCAAGCCTCCCTCCACGCCATCCGCATTCTCCCATTGTAAACCTCGGTATGAGGGTACGAAATCTCCCTAAAAAATTGAGATTTCGTACCCTCATAAATGCAAAAATAGTGTTAAAAAATTTATATACTCCTAATTATAAGTTGATTAACATAATTTCAATATCGCTATGAGGGTACGAAATCTCCCTAAAAAATTGAGATTTCGTACCCTCATAGCGATTGCGCAGGATGGCTACGCCAAGGGTGGTTTCATTTTCTTGACTAACAGAATGAAACACCCCCTACGGGGTAGGAGGATGAGAAGTCCTCCTAACTTTCTTTCCAATCCATTTGTTTATATTTCAAAGAATTACTAACTTTGCATAGATGATACAAATTAGAGGATTATGGAACCCAAATCTTTGAATAAAGCACAATTAGTGCTACTTAAAGCCATGCGACATCTTAACAGTGAGGAAGATATTCACGCGCTGCAAGATGCGATTACTCGTTTCTTTGCTGAGCGGGCAGATCAAGAGATGGAAAAGCTCTGGGCCTCAGGAGAATGGAATGAAGAAAAACTCAAATCATTAGAAAACGCCCACTTCCGCACGCCCTATGAGCCTCGAGCATCGAAACATCGTTCTTGACACTAATTGCTTAGTACAAATAATTTCTCAGCGTAGCCCTTATCGAAAAGTATGGGACGCTTTCTTGCGTGGATACTATACTCTGAATGTAACCAATGAAATATTGGATGAATATGAGGAAGTTTTAACTCGACAAACAAATACAGTGGTGGCAAATCTGATACTGGATGCCATCGTTAATAGTCGTCACACTATTTTCTGCAATGTCTACTATAACTTTAACCTAATTGACAAGGATCCTGATGATAACAAATTCGTAGACTGTGCTATTGCCTCAGATGCTGAATACATTGTTAGTGACGACAAGCATTTTGACATTCTCAAGTCTATACCTTTTCCTCACGTTGAGGTAAAATCTTTAGAATCATTCTCCAGGACTTTTTAGCCTAAGGTTGATCAGCTTCGAATATAGCTATGAGGGTACGAAATCTCCCTAAAAAATTGAGATTTCGTACCCTCACAGCGATTGCGCCCGGATGACTACGCCGCTATTTGTGGTAGCGGAGCCAGAGCATGAGGTAGCGCTGATACAGGGAGTATTTACAAAAAATCTGGTAAAAAGGCGAAAAGTTCGCCGCGAACTTTTCGTCTTTTTATGGGATTTTCCCAACTGTTTCCAAGATTAGGGGAGAAAAGGCCAGAAAAATTTTTGTGGAGATATGGTGGTATGGGGAAAAATCACTAACTTTGTCGGCGTGGAGCAAGCCCCGCCCCAAGGATTAGCCGTCGACAGGATATTGGGAGTGGGAAGACCCTGGGATGAAACGTTTCAAGTCTGATTAACCCTTAAATCCAGCGTTTGGTTATAATCTTTCAGAAAATAAGAAATCTCACAAATATAT
>JAJBUH010000080.1 GCA_020860445.1 Bacteroidales bacterium
GCCCTTAAGACCTTCTTTTATATAAGAATAGTCTTTACCAAGAGGTATTGAGTAGTTGGCAATGGTGGTGATAGTCTCCATTAAGGCTAAATAATATTTCTTAGCCTGAGCCTGAGACCATTTTGAACGAGTGTACTCTGCAATTTCTCCCAAATCCACTATGGCTTGGTTAGACAAGAAGTAGTTTTTCATGCCTTTTCTTCGTTGAGCCATTTTGTTTCAAGGGAAGCCCAAAATTTCTCTGGATCAAAATTAGGGGCTATGCCACTATTGATACCTTGGTCTATTGCGTTTCTTAGTGCCTGGATTTGTGCATCATGGGCCTCCAAAAGGCGAAGAGCACAACGCACCATCTCACTGGCATTATTGTAACGGCCAGATTTCACCTGACTTTTTATATAGTTGTCAAAGTATTCGCCCAAAGCTACTGATGTTGTTTTCATATTCTTTCTAATGTTTTCGCAAAGTTACCAATATTTAATAACATAACCAAATTTTAAAGGAATAAGTTTTAAGTGGAAGGGCTTAAAGTAAAATAAGTATAAACCCTCCATTATCCCAGATGGTCGCCTCGGAGAGGTGGTATTTGGATAACCCCAGTCAATTGAGCGAAGCGAAATTGGCTGGGGTGCGCAAGAGGCTTTACCATCCTTTGCTATTCGCCTCGGAGAGGCGGTATTTCGAAGCATAGTCGGTACCGCCTCTCCGAGGCGAATAGTTTCTCTGCTTGCATCCTTTTGCTACCCCACCCAGCGTCGCTTCGCTCCGCTGAGTGGGGTTAACCAAATACCGCCTCTCCGAGGCGATTCGTCATTGACCGATAACTTAATTTCAAGATTAGCTCAGCAAGGTTAATCATTCTCATCACATTCTCCAAAGGCTTTTTAGGGTATTTTATCACATTTTCCCCCGAAAACGTCGGATAATCCGCTATAAGTCGGATTTTTTCCGAGTTATAGCGGAATATCCGGGGGATTCTTGGTCTATGGAATAAACAATTGGTCTGCCTCAATGGCAATTGTACCAGGGATGGAATTGGGACCTGGGAGCATCCCATTAGAAGTAATCATCACCAATTGGATTGCTCTATTCTTAGGCATATTATCAGATAGGACTCTGATCTTGGCCATTATGGTCTCTGCGTCTTTTTTCGACATTTTATAACCCAATGGGTAATATTTCATTTCACAGAGGTTGATAACCTTGTCGGAACGATCAATCAACATGTCGATTTGAACGCCCTCACTGGTTTCAGTGCCTCTGATATGCCAGGAATAGATATTGGCTATTATTCCCGAGATACCAAGGGCGTTCTTCAATTGCCTTGAATGCATTAATACTACCCTTTCAAAAGCAAGTCCACACCAAGTGGCATAAGTAGGGCTTACCTGGATCTTTACCCAATAATTGTCATCAATCCCATAGGCGTTTTTGACAAATTGATAGTAAAAGATTGTATAAAAGTCTACCAACTGGTATAAGGCATCACGAAGCTTCTTTCCGGTATGACAATATTTGCGTATAAAACCACATTCAATAAGATTTTCTATCATCTCACTGAGGGTGCCATTGTTTTCCAGTTTAGAGACCTCTACTATTTCTGACCGAGTAAGGCCCTTTTTCTTAGAGGCAAGAGCATCTATGATTTTTATATAATTCTCTGGAGAATCAAAGATAGAGGCATAGAGGTCATTGAATTCATAACGCAGAGCCCCATCTTGGGCTAAAAATAGGTCATTGATATTCTGAGCCAAGCTCTTCTGAGGAGACAACTGCGACCAATACATTGGCACGCCACCCATCACCATATACCCTTCAAGAATTTGATTTCGATTGAAGGGGAGTCCTAAAGCATCAGCATACTGCTCACACTCAAGAAGGCTAAAGGGATGCAGATGTATGGACTGGCTGACACGGCGATGCAAACCGCCCTTATTTTTAAACACCTTCTTGATTATCCATGACGACGCGCTGCCACAAATAATCAAAACGATATCTTTTCGGGCAGAGGCCCAACTGTTCCAAAAATACTCTAAGGCAGGTACAAAATTAGACTTCACTCGATCCATCCATGGGATTTCATCAATAAAAATAGTTTTTCGTGCGTTGCTCGATCGATCTACCAAGTCTGCTAAGCAATCAAAAGCCTCAAACCAATTAGTCGGCTTTTTTGTAATGGTCGCTCCTTGTTTTTCCAAATTTCGAGTGAAAATTTTTATTTGTTGGGAATTGGTTATCTTTTTGATACCAGTATAGACAAAGGTAAAACTGTCACCCAACACCTCTCTGACCAAGTATGTCTTTCCCACTCGGCGTCGGCCATATACCACCACAAATTCTGACTTGTCAGATTGTAAGGCATCCTTCAACTGCTGCTGTTCGCTCTTCCTTCCTATCAACATAATACATTCGTTTGGAATCTCATGCAAATTTAAGGAATTTTCTTGGATATTCCGCTATAAGTCGGAAAAAATCCGAGTTATAGCGGAATATCGGGGTTTATGG
>JAJBUH010000215.1 GCA_020860445.1 Bacteroidales bacterium
CACCTATTCAGTATTAGACAAGACTAAAATCAAATCCATATTTGGCCTCACCATCCCCTATTGGACCGACTCCTTAAAGATTTGTCTCTCCAATATGGGGTGTTAAGTCAAAAGTCAAAAGTCAAAAGTCAAGAGTAGAAATTACCATCGCCTCTTGACCTTTGATATTGACATCCTGCGTCAGTCCACTTTTGACTTTTGACTTGATACTTTTGACTTTTGACTTAACACTTTTGACTTTTGACTTTTGACTTGTTACTTGCTCCCATGGTTGATCAAAAAACTGAGCTCTCAGAGAATTTTGCATTGGATATAGTACAGCTATACCAATATCTCACTACATATAAAAGGGAATATGTGATGAGTAATCAGATTTTGAGATCAGGTACCTCCATAGGAGCAAATATTGCTGAGGCTAACTGTGCAGAAAGCACAGATGATTTCATTCATAAGTTGTCTATAGCCCAAAAGGAGGCATCTGAGACAAAGTATTGGTTAAAACTCCTCTATCGTGCTAAATATATTGACGATAATCAATATCCTCCATTACGTGACAGATGTGAGGTTTTATTCAAAATAATTTCTAAAATAATAGCGTCGTGTAAGTTAAGTAGGAAACACAAGCAGACACCCACCAACCTATTGTAATTTCTACTCTTGACTTTTGACTTTTGACTTTTGACTTGTTATGGATTTCAAACGCAACATAATAATTACCGGTGGCGCTGGCTTCATAGGCAGCCATGTGGTTCGCCTTTTTGTCAACAAGTACCCTGATTGCCGCATCATCAATGTCGATAAGCTGACCTACGCCGGCAACCTCGAAAACCTCCGCGACATCGAGGACAAGCCCAATTACGTCTTTGTCAAGGCCGACATCTGCGATTACGACAAGATGCTCGAGCTGATGCGCGAGTACAATGTCGACGGCATCATCCACCTCGCCGCCGAATCCCACGTTGACCGCTCCATCAAAGATCCCTTCACCTTCGCCAAAACCAACGTCATGGGCACCTTGAGTTTGCTCCAAGCCGCAAAAGTCTATTGGAATGAGGTACCACCCGAGGCAGTGGGGGGCCCAGGCGCCTCGCGGGACCATTTAGGCGATGCCACCCCTCCCCGTCGCCTTTTCTACCACATCTCAACCGATGAGGTCTACGGCGCCCTTGAGATGACCCACCCTGAGGGCATCGATGCCCCCTTCTCGACCAAGGCCAGCTCTGACAAGAACCATGAAGCCTACGGCGAGGAATTCTTCGTCGAGACCACCTCATACAATCCCCACTCGCCCTACTCAGCTGCCAAGGCATCATCTGACCACTTTGTGCGCGCCTACCACGACACCTACGGGCTGCCCACCATCGTGACCAACTGCTCAAACAACTACGGCCCCTACCAGTTCCCCGAGAAGTTGATCCCCCTCTTCATCAACAACATACGCCACCGCCGCCCCCTGCCCGTCTACGGCAAGGGCGAGAACGTGCGTGACTGGCTCTACGTCGAGGACCACGCCCGCGCCATCGACCTCATCTTCCACGAGGGCAAGGTCGGCGAGACATACAACATCGGCGGCTTCAACGAGTGGAAGAACATCGACATCATCAAGGTCATCATCTCGACCGTCGACCGCCTGCTCGGCAACCCCGAGGGCTCGAGCCTCGACCTGATCACCTACGTCACCGACCGCGCCGGCCACGACCTGCGCTACGCCATCGACAGCCGCAAGCTGCAGCGCGAGCTCGGCTGGGAGCCATCGCTCCAGTTCGAGGAGGGCATCGAGCGCACCGTGCGCTGGTATCTCGACCACCAGCCCTGGATGGACCGCATCACCAGCGGCGAATACGAGCGCTATTACGAAGACATGTACAAAAACCGCTAACCGCGGCTTTTCCCCTCCCACCACTGTGTTCGGCGCTTCGGGCGCCGCAAAATATAACCCATAATCCATAGTATATGAATATAGCAGTTGCCGGCACCGGCTACGTCGGCCTAAGCATAGCCACCCTCCTGGCCCAGCACAACCATGTTGTGGCCGTCGACGTCATCCCCGAGAAAGTCAAGCTCATCAACGAGCGCAAATCCCCAATCCAGGACGAATACATCGAGCGCTACCTGGCCGAGAAGGACCTCGACCTCACCGCCACCCTCGACGGCGAAGCCGCATACCGCGACGCCGACTTCGTCGTCATCGCCGCCCCCACCAACTACGACCCCGTCAAGAACTATTTCGACACCCACTGCATCGAGGACGTCATCGACCTGGTGCTCCGCGTCAACCCCGACGCCATCATGGTCATCAAGTCGACCATCCCCGTCGGCTACTGCCGCAGCCTATACCTCAAGTACGCCGCACAGGGCGTCAAGCGGTTCAACCTGCTGTTCGCCCCCGAGTTCCTGCGCGAGAGCAAGGCCCTGTACGACAACCTCTTCCCCAGCCGCATCATCCTGGGCGTGCCCAAGCTGATCGAGCGCCCCGAGTTTGAGGAGGAGAACGCCGCCATCGCCGCCGTCACCGACATCGCCATGCTCAACGAGCGGGCACACGTCTTCGCCCACCTGCTGCAGCAGGGCGCCATCAAGCAGGACATCCCCACCCTCTTCATGGGCATGAAGGAGGCCGAGGCCGTCAAGCTGTTCGCCAACACCTACCTGGCCCTGCGCGTCAGCTACTTCAACGAGCTCGACACCTACGCCGAGGTCAAGGGCCTCGACTCGCAGGCCATCATCGAGGGCATCGGCCTCGACCCGCGCATCGGCACCCACTACAACAACCCGTCGTTCGGCTACGGCGGCTACTGCCTGCCCAAGGACACCAAGCAGCTGCTCGCCAACTACGACAACGTGCCCCAGCAGATGATGACCGCCATCGTCGAGAGCAACCGCACCCGCAAGGACTTCATCGCCAACCAGGTGCTCAAGATGGCCGGATACTACGACGACAACAGCTCGTACGACAAGAGCCGCGAGGAGCAGTGCGTGATCGGCGTGTACCGCCTGACGATGAAGAGCAACAGCGACAACTTCCGCCAGTCCTCCATTCAGGGCGTGATGAAGCGCATCAAGGCCAAGGGAGCCACCGTCATCATCTACGAGCCCACCCTCGAGGACGGCACCACCTTCTTCGGCTCGCGCGTAGTCAACGACCTCGACGCCTTCAAGCGCCAGTCCCAGGCCATCCTCGCCAACCGCACCAGCCCCGACCTCGCCGACGTCACCTCCAAAGTCTACACCCGCGACCTCTTCTCCCGCGATTAACCCTCTGTATCTGTAACAAATCATGTTGATAAGCATAAGCCAATTTGGCTCTATAAGAAAGGCTGAGATCGATACCGCCAAACCATTCACTGTGTTTTGCGGGCCTAATAACACGGGTAAGACTTATGTGTCTTATCTGCTCTATGCTATTTTCTCACAGGATTTTGCTTGTGACTCAAAGTTCATTGGCGAAATTGTCAACATGGTATTGGAGAAGGGCGAGTTTAAGATGAAGCGGGAATATCTCGACCAATATCTGGCTGAGATGGAGACGATGATAAGCCAGTCAATCGGTTCAATCTTTGGCATTTCGGATAGGGAGGTTTCCAACTTCAAAAATTTCAAACTGAAACTTTCTCTTAGTGACGAAGAGGCAGATAAGATTATCCAAGACACGCCACTCCTGTGGAGATTCCAGACCATTGATTTCAAGTTTGAGGCAAAAAAAGAGACTCATTCTGATAAAATCACAGTTGCAATCGAACTGAGATCCCCCGACGGAGAACGCATGGTGCGCCAGCTAATGCCATTATTTGTTTGCAAGATCCTAAAGTCGTGGGTTACTAATGGAGTGAACGGGGCAAGAATGTTGACGGTCGAACGCAACTCGATATATACCTTCAAGACAGAACTCTCAATAACCCGCAACGAATTGGTCGACAGTCTGCTCTCGAGCGACGGCAAGGGACTGAATCTCGAGCGCATACTTGGCAAAGGCTCGCGCCGCTACCCATTGGCCATCCGTGACAGTCTGCGCATCGCCAATGATTTGGTAAATATTCAGAAAACTAACAGCCCATTCTACGAGGCAGCTTGCCAGATTGAGCAAGAGATGCTTGGCGGTGCCATTACCATTTCTAAGGATGGAGATGTGATTTTTACTCCTGACACGGGGTGCAAAGAGGTAGGGTTGCCTATCCAAATCTCATCATCGATTGTAAAGACACTATCGAGCCTTGTGATATATCTCAAGTTTATCGCTAAGCCAGGCGACCTCTTGATTATGGACGAGCCAGAGATGAATCTCCACCCCGACAATCAGATTCTGCTAGCCCGCATTTTCTCAGCTCTGCAAAACAAGGGATTAAGAGTACTGATTAGTACTCATAGCGACTATATAGTGCGTGAAATAAACAATCTGGTGATGGCTTATGAGCTGAAAAAGCTGCAAGCCGATGGTGATAAATCCCTCATCCTTTATCCCGATTCCGCTCTGCTAAATCCTGACAATCTGCAAGTGTATTATTTTGATTACAAGAAAATCAAAAATATCAATATGGTTGAGAGCGTCTTGGTGGATAAGAATCGCTACGGTTTCAATGTCTCATCGATTGACAATGTCATCAATCAGCAAAATGACATTACCGAATCCCTCTACGACACCCTCTCTTTCAGGTCCAAGGAAACTACCACGCGTCCCAAAGATTTAAGAGATTTGGACAAAAACCAAATAATGCACATCAGCTGCCCTGGCCGCTTCTACCTCAACCGCATCCTCTAACCCAAATATGTAGGAACCATCAGCAACCCGAATCACCATCCTGCGTAGCGTGGGGGCCCAGGCGCCCTCGCGGGCCCAGTCAGCAACCCGAATCAACCTTGTTGGCGGAGGCGCGTGTCTATGACCGCGCCCACCAGCCGATGGTAATTTCCTCCCTGCGTTAGCCATCCTCCCATCTCCGGCACCCCCGCTGCCGAAACAAACGAATCTATGGATCGAATCACCCCACATATCCCAGCGATAGCCACCCTGTGCCGTGAGCATAAGGTAAAATACCTGTGGGTATTCGGGTCAGTCCTGACCGATAGATTCTCTGACCAAAGCGATGTTGATATCCTCGTTGACTTCCTGCCCTTTGACCTAAAGACAAACTCATACGCCAAGAATTACTTCTCCCTAATCAACGGCTTAGAGAATGTCTTCAACCGCGCCATTGATCTGGTCACAGTCAGCAGCCTCCGCAACCGTCTTTTCATCGACGAATTAAACCGCACTCGCCTCAAAGTATATGATGGAACTGAATCCCAACAAAGCATATAAAATTCTCAAATGCCTATACGATGTGAGAGAATCCATTGATGAGATGGATAGTTACTTCGATTACAGCCCAGTCGATTTCGAGAATTACAAATTAGATCGAATGAGGATGGCCGCTGTGGAAAGAAAATTTGAGATCATCGGCGAAGCATTTAATCGAATCCTCAAAATCTTCCCTGAAT
This sequence comes from Bacteroidales bacterium, assembly GCA_020860445.1. Classification (GTDB taxonomy): domain Bacteria; phylum Bacteroidota; class Bacteroidia; order Bacteroidales; family Muribaculaceae; genus CAG-873. The sequence goes on from JAJBUH010000215.1 coordinate 5,476, forward strand.
TTGAGTTACCTGATGTTATAAGCACAGTAAATCAAAGGAATTTCATAATTCATGCTTATGATTCAGTGGATTCAGCCTTGATGTGGGATTTAAGAGAGAATTACATTCCCAAATTAAAGCAAGATGTAGATTCATTCGTAGCCATCTATGAAGACTACCTTGAGGATTTGAAAGACGAACAATAACCCTCCAATGCTCAGCGAAAGAGTCAAGACATATCTGCCTATCATCAAAGCCTACCTGGCCAATCAGCCGATTGACCGAGCTTGGCTGTTCGGCTCGTGCGCCCGAGGCGAAGAGACAGCTGCCAGCGACATCGACCTCCTGGTCGATTACATGCCGCAAGCCAAAGTTTCGCTCTTCGACATGGGGCGCATCACCTTCAACCTCGAGCAACTGCTCGGTTGCAAAGTCGACCTGATCAAAAACGGCTGCCTCCTCCCCTTTGCCCTCCCCTCAGCAGACCGCGACAAAATCCTGATATATGAGAGAGAATTCTCTCCTATCTCCAAGAATTAGATCAATAGCCCCTTCTGAATCGACGTCCCGCGTAGCGTGGTGGGCCTGGCGCCCTCGCGGCCCCCAGAATCAAAACCACCCCTTTAGCCATCCTCCCGTTTTCGGCACCCCGCTGCCGAAATAAAAAAATTCTCCCCATGCCTACCCTCCTCCAACAGTTACAAGAATATTTTGAAAATACCCCTCAAGATATACTTGACAAAGAATACGAGGAGATATTTTCCAAGTACGCCTATGGCCCCACCGTAGACGAATACCTCCTCCATCTCCAGCAACATAATCTCTATCCCCCAACCCAAGAGGCTAAAGATTAATCTCATCTTATCTCCTCAAATTAGAAATCATGAAGGTTACAATAACTCTCCCCAACGACCAACTCCCTATATTGGAGGATATAGCTTCTGAGAAAGGGTGGCTTTTGGACGATTCCCCATCCAGTACCCCTCTGATTGCCTGTGAGCCAGAGGTAGCCTATAGCTCCCAATCTCTATCCTCTGACCCAGAAATCGTAGCTTTAAGAAATGAGCGTAAACAGTGGCGAGCTCGTATCCAAGAGTTGGCAGCGTTGCGGCAAGACTGGGACGATGAAAACGCCGACCCAATTGTACCCTCCCTCCTCAAGCTGATCGAGGATTTCCTCCCCCTTACTACCACGGATATCCTCGCCAAATGGTGGCTATTCCCTGCTCCTAACGGCTCCCTCTCACTCAGCCCCGAGGGCGAACAGAGAGCCGCCGTCAGCATAGGCACCAATGGCATCACTGCCTTCGCCCGTCGCGGCCCATATCACGTGTCCTCCTCCGTTACCGCCTCTCCCCAAAACCTCTCCGCCCTCCTAACTTTCCTCACAAACGTCTACTGTTAAAACTTTATGGCTTCTTTAATTTTACCATCAATTTGCGCTGCGCCACTTAATCTCGACAAAATTATCGGGAAAGACTCGGCATATACTGTCAGCGATGCAGATGGTCGAACAGTACTGCACTTCCAGATTGAAGACAATGTACTGAAATTAGAGAACGACATTCCTCTTACCGAACCTGAGAAAGAAGCCCTAATAACTGAAGCCCGAGCTATCTCTGAATCAGAAGCTTCAGGAATCGAGCAAGAGACCGAATCAGACACAGGCATACAACCCTTTGACCCCAAAGAAATTGCGTTAATCTCCAAGGTTATAACAATGGAGACAGTGATACGGCGCATCGAGCAAGGCACCATACAGCTAGACCCTAATTTCCAACGCAAAGAAGTATGGGATATCGAGCGTAAATCTCGCCTTATAGAATCCTTAATGCTCAAGATTCCTATACCAATGTTCTATGTGTCATCAGATGCCAATGACAATTGGATTGTAGTCGATGGATTACAGAGACTGAGCACTATGCGCGATTTCATTCTTGGGGAAGATTACATGAAGACCAAGAAAATCGAATTAAAGGGTCATGGATTCAAACTCCAAGACTTGGAATTTTGGAGAGACTACAACGGTTTTGATTTCGCCTCCCTGCCTCCCAAACTTCTTAACCGCATCCTGGAGACAGAATTCAATTTTACTATTATCAATCCGCCAACACCAGAAGATGTAAAGCTCAACATCTTTAAGCGCATCAACACCGGCGGAATGCAGCTTAGCCAACAAGAGATACGCAATGCCCTCTACAACGGCCCGAGCACAGAGTTGCTCAATCGTCTTGCAGCCTCCCAAGCTTTCATAAAGGCTACCGACCATTCAATCCATGCCGACCGCATGCAAGACAAAGAATTGATTCTACGTTTCTTGTCCTTCTTGATTCGCGACTATGCCTCATACCAGAAGACTCTGGTTGCCGATCAATGGCTATCACAAACCATGCTGATTCTTAATAATTATGGCCATTATGACGACCCCAAATTCTTAAAGTTTGCAGATAAGAATCGGATTAGCCTGGCGGGACTCACCCCTATGAATCCCGATGAAATTGCCGTAAAGTTTGAGGTGGCCATGGCCAGAGCTTCAAAACTCTTTGGGCGTCACGCCTTTCGTAAGAGTTATGGAGCCATGAAGCGTTCACCCATCAATAAATCGCTTTTTGAGGTGTGGAGCAATATACTTCAGAGCCTCACCGAAGAACAATTTGACATCCTCTATAAGAATCGCAAAGAATTCTATTCTGGCTACCAACGTATCCTGGATAATCCTACTTTCATCATCGCCATATCCCGCGACAGCATGAAATGGCAATCCGTAAAGCGCCGCTACGAAGACCTCTCCAACCTCTGCCAATCTATAATCCAACAACATCAACCCTGCCATGCGCCATGCATGAATTAAGGCAACAGGCAGAAGAAATCTCTCTACTCTTATGTCTTTCCTCACCCCAGTCTCTCAGCATTATACACCTCACCCTCTTCTCTATAGTTTTGTAGCGTTAAATAAGACCCTCCACCAAACCATCTTAGAGAAAGGGACGTTCTTAATAAGAAAAATATTCTTAAATATTATATGATATGAAATATTTTTGTTACCTTTGCACAAAGACAACAAAAAATCTCATAAGAAAATAAAACACTTACCAACGATATGGGAACTCTTCTCCAACAGCTCAAAGATTATTTCGAAAACACCCCTCAGGAGGTGTTAGATAAAGAATATGATGAAATATTCTCCAAATACGCTTATGGTGTCACGGTAGATGAATATCTTCAGGAGCTCGGAAGATACTTTCCACTCGCCTTTACTTATGACAATCCAAACGAAGTTTCTTTTAACATTGAGAAAGGTATTCTCAACGATGAATATTCTTTGGATTGTTCTACAAGATTAGATTTTGCAGCTTGAAAAATTGATTTTAGCATGGCCTCTTTTAGCTTTTCAGACTACGCAATCACTTCTCTCTCAATGGATCTAACCCATCTTAAAGAGGATCAAACTTTGAGACTTGCAATATCACCATCAGGTGAGTATTGTCAAAAAGAGAAATCTTATAAACTCTCTATTGATTTTTCTGCGAAAATTGATTTGGAGAACGACGACTCTCCATCTGAGGTCACCATTCTCCACATGATTATTGTATCTGATTTTATCTTTCGGGAAACATTAGAATTTGAGGATATCCCTACCTATTTCTTTTCCAACAGTATAGCTATTATATTTCCCTACATCAGAGCTTTTGTCAGCAATGTCACATTGATGGCCAATTCTCAACCAATACTGTTGCCCACTCTCAACACCATGCCTCTCTCTGATCAATTAAAGACCCACACTCGCATTAGTTGATATTTAGAATGGACCGTATCCTTTTACAAGCCGTTGAGGACCGAGACAACCCAGACGCAATAGAGGCACATGGGCCATTTTACTGTAGTGATAAGAAAGCTTGGTTAGGACCAGGATATTATTTCTGGGAACACTCATTGGAGGTAGCCAAATGGTGGGGAGAAAATATATATGGGGAAGGGAATTATGTTGTTTGTAGGAGTTCTATATCAGAAAGTTTAAATCAAATATATGATTTGGGAGGTAATCCAAGAATCATCGAGGAATTTGTTGAACTCGCTAAATTCTTATCGATAACGAATCCTCACAAAGTATACTTTTGCTCTCAAATTATAGAGTACTTGAAATATAAAACAGATTTTCTTAGACTCTACAAGGGAATAAGAGCCTTGCCTCTCCAAACTCGAAGGATAACACAAGGATCTCGGATTATGTTTCATCCTAAATATCCAGCATATCTTTATACACGGCCTGAGTTCCAATTCTGTATACTGGACAAATCTATTTTAATAGAACGGTATCATATTATTTATCCTCCCAAATATGCTGAAGAAGAAGTCATAGGCTAACCATCTCCTCCTCCCTCAGACCCCTACTGGCATTCTTTCTTAATCATTATCACACGATAATCTCCATTCATGGCAGATTCCTCAAGCAATAAACGAATAGCTAAAAACACAGCATTCCTCTATACCCGAATGCTCGTAACTTTTGCCGTAAACCTATTTACAGTAAGAGTTATCTGGCAAGTACTGGGTGTAGACAACTATGGTATCTATACCTTGGTGGGTGGAATTGTACTCATGTTCCAATTCTTGAACAGTGCAATGATATCCGCTTCTCAACGGTTCATCGCTTTCGAATTAGGCAGAGAAAATGTAGAGCAAGTAAAAAAAGTATTCTCCAATATCCTCACAGTACACCTCTTTTTGGCAGCAATAGTATTAGTAGTGGGTGAAACCCTCGGTTTATGGTTCATCAACACACAGCTAAGCATTCCTCCAGATAGATGGGTAGCTGCCAACTGGGTGTACCAATGTTCTATTCTATCCTTTATTGTTACCATTATAAGCGTCCCTTACAACTCATCGATTGTAGCTCACGAGCACATGAAAGCTTATGGCTACTTCGGTATCCTAGATGTAATCTTAAAACTGGCGATTGTATTCGCCTTAATCTTCATTCCATGGGACAAACTTATAGTCTACGCCCTGCTTCACCTCGGCGTTATCGTAGTCATGCGAGTCGTGTATGGCATCTACTGTAAGCGTAATTTTGAGGAATGTGAATACCATTACACCCATGAGAAATCAGTTATCGGTCAAATATTCGCGTTTGCTGGATGGTCTCTTTTGGGCAATTTAGGTTTCTCTATCAGAAGCCAAGGACTCAACATAGTAATCAACCTCTTCTTCAACGTTGCGGTCAATGCTGCCAAAGGCATCGCCAATCAAGTCAGCACCGCCATCTATGGACTCACCTCTAATTTCCAAATGGCTCTTAACCCTCAGATCATCAAGAGGTATGCATCTGGGGAAATAAAATCAATGATGGAATTGGTCTTCAATGGCTCAAAGTATTCCTTCTTTCTGCTGATGTTGGTAAACATTCCCCTCTATATAGCATGCGAAGAAGTTCTAAAACTTTGGCTCGGAGATTTAGCTCCCTACACCGTGGGATTTACCCGTTTGATCTTGATAATGCTTCTCATTGACAGTTTGGCCGGCCCTCTTGTAACCTCAATGCAAGCAGTAGGAAAGATTAAGACATTTCAGATTGTAATTTCAATCATTATGACATCAACCATCGCTATTGCTTGGGTATGGCTTTTGTTAGACCGCAATCCCTACATAGTGATGTATGCAGCCATTATAACAAGTGTTGCGGGTCTGATAGCCAGGTTGATTCTTCTCAATGGCATGATACATTTCTCATATACAGAATATTTTGTCCGTATAATCGGAAGAATCTTACTATGCGTAATACCCTCCTACCTCATTTTAGTGGTACTATATCCTCTATTCCCTGCCAATTTCTGGGGAGTGTGCGTATTTGGCATCATTAGTGTCTTTATCAATGGAGTTTTAGTACTACTTTTAGGTTTACAAAAATCTGAAAAGTCAAAGGTATGGGGCCTCCTCAAAAAATTTGTCCCCTAATCTTAGTTCATTACTAAATTTTCAATTTAAACCTTTTTCTGTTTAGGGATTCTTTATCAAAAACCTACACTACTGCCGGTTCTTAACACGAAGCCTCCCTTTACTTCATCTAACTTAGCCAAAATTTCTATGACTATAAATAAGACCTCCAATGTGACCTTATCTAACATGAGCATTATTATTGCAATAATAATAATGCTCATGTCGGCAAATCCATGGTTTGCATGGAATATGAAACCTGTTCAGTTTATCTTCATTGGATTATTTGCAATCTGTAGAGTTGCTTTATACAAGAAAAACATCAAAACTCTTTCTAAATCTACCTTCTTTGCCATACTTGTATTGATATTATTAACAGTACAAATGTGTTTGGTAAATCTCTCTAATATAAACGCATCAATAGGGGCATTTTTGAATCTATTCGTTGGAGTGTTTTTTGTCATACAAATGAGCATAGCCGAAAAGATAAAACTCCGTGACTGGATGATAAATGTTCTTGCTGTAATTGTCCTTATCTCAGGAATAGCTTTCTTAATACATCTAATAGGAATAAAATTGCCCTATACCCTCCTCGAAAACCATAATAGTTTCTACCAGTATAAATTTCAAAATTATTACTTTTTTATAACAACGCCAATAGCTTACAGATTTCAAAGCATATTTACTGAACCTGGTCATCTCGGAATGTTATGTGCATTATTTCTGTATATTGATGAGTATCAGTTCAAAAAGAAGAGAGATATTCTTTTACTGTTAGGATTGATTTTTTCATTTTCGTTTGCAGGTTACTTGTTACTCTTGATTGGTTATTTGACTTACACTTTAATAAAAAAGAGATCGTTTAAGATTCTTATAATATCCTGTCTCACTACTCTTTTAATTGGTTGGATTATTGATATGCAAATTAAGACTCCAAACGGAAATGGAATAATAACTGAACGCTTCTTAAATAGAATTGAATTAGACGAGGCAAAAGGATTGGCAGGAAATAATCGCACCAATACTGCTTATGATAAATTGTTTAAAGAAACTTTGGAATCTGGTCAAATTGTATGGGGTATGTTGGGTAGCGATAACCTTACCTTTGAAAACCTAAGGAAAAAAGGTGGCAACTCTGGTTATAAGGTTTTCTTGATGGAATATGGCCTTATTGGTTTTATTCTTCTTCTTTTATTTTTCTTCCTTATCATAAAAGCTAACCCGTCAAAATTAGGGTATGGAATGTATTTAATCTTTTTCCTCTCATTTTTACAAAGGAATTACTGGACTTGGGAAATACAATCCTTTATGTATATTTGTTCGGCAACATATTTCTATGTTCAAAACGGCTCATGCGCAAAAGTCCGTGGCTGAGGCTTAGCCAAAGATCACGGCGC
>JAJBUH010000010.1 GCA_020860445.1 Bacteroidales bacterium
TGTGGTTTCTCTTACCTACGACATTATCTGTGGTTCCTTCAACCTACAAAATTATAATCTGTGGTTTCTCTTACCTACGACATTATCTGTGGTTCCTTCAACCTACAAAATTATGTCTTAGTTTTTGAAGATCAGCTCGTCGTCCTTAACATCGATTACGATGGGCTTGTCCTTGTCAACCTTCTGTGCCAAGATATCCTTTGACAGGCGGTTGAGCACCATGCGGTGGATCACGCGCTTGACAGGACGGGCACCAAATTCGGGATCACATCCCTCCTCGGCCAAATAGTGGAGAGCTTTAGGCGTAACCTCGAGGGTGACACCGTTGCGCTCAAGCATGCGCTTGATGCTCTTGACTTGCAGGCCCACGATCTCCTCGATTTCCTTCTCGTTGAGCGGCGTGAACATGATGATCTCGTCGATACGGTTGAGGAACTCCGGACGGATAGTCTGCTTCAGCATATCCAATACCTCGGTCTTGGTCTTGTCGATGGTCTCCATCTTGTTGTCGTCGGTCATCTTTGAGAAGTTCTCGCGGATCACGCTCGAGCCCATGTTGGAGGTCATGATTATGATAGTGTTCTTGAAGTTGACGTTACGGCCCTTGTTGTCGGTCAGGTGACCATCGTCGAGCACTTGCAGCAAGATGTTGAACACATCGGGGTGAGCCTTCTCAATCTCATCGAATAGCACAACCGAATACGGTTTGCGCCTTACGGCCTCGGTGAGTTGACCGCCCTCGTCATAACCAACGTATCCCGGAGGCGCTCCTACCAGTCGGCTCACTGAGTGCTTCTCCTGGTATTCGCTCATATCGATACGGGTCATCATGTTCTCATCGTCAAACAGATACTCGGCCAATGCCTTAGCAAGCTCGGTCTTGCCGACACCGGTGGTGCCGAGGAAGATGAACGAACCGATAGGTCTCTTGGGGTCATTCAGGCCAGCACGCGAGCGGCGTACAGCGTCGGCGATGGCTACGATAGCCTCTTCCTGACCCACTACGCGGCGGTGCAATTCCTCCTCGAGGTGGAGCAGTTTCTCCTTCTCGCTCTGTACCATCTTGCTCACTGGGATGCCAGTCCAGCGCGATACCACATCGGCGATGTCTTCGGCATCAACCTCCTCCTTGATCAGCGCCTTGTCGCCCTGCATCATCTTGAGTTGCTCTTGGATGGTCTTGTTCTCCTCCTCTTTCTGGTGGATGCGAGAATAACGGATTTCGGCAACCTTGGCATAGTCGCCTTCGCGCTCGGCCTTGTCAGCCTCAAAGTTGAGTTGCTCGATATCGACCTTGTTTTGCTGGATCTTGTCGATCAGCTCTTTCTCGGCTTTCCACTTGGCTGAGTATTCTTTCTCCTCCTCGCGCATCTCGGCGATTTCCTTCTCGATGGACTTCACCTTTTCTTTGTCGCCTTCGCGCTTGATGGCCTCGCGCTCAATCTCCTTTTGGGCGATGCGGCGAGTGATGTCGTCGAGGGCCTGGGGCACAGAGTCAATCTCAATCTTGAGCTTAGATGCGGCCTCATCGATCAGGTCGATAGCCTTGTCGGGCAGGAATCGGTCGGTAATGTAGCGCTCTGAGAGCTGCACGGCGGCGATAATAGCCTCGTCGCGGATGCGCACATGGTGGTGGTTCTCATAGCGCTCTTTCAAGCCACGCAGGATGGCGATAGCGCTCATCTCGTCTGGCTCATTGACCATAACCTTCTGGAAACGACGCTCCAGAGCCTTGTCTTTTTCAAAATATTTCTGATACTCGTCGAGGGTGGTAGCGCCGATGCTGCGCAGCTCGCCGCGAGCCAGAGCCGGCTTGAGGATGTTGGCGGCATCCATTGCGCCTTCGCCCTTGCCAGCGCCTACCAGAGTATGAATTTCGTCAATAAACAGGATTATCTCGCCATCGCTGGCAGTGACCTCGTTGACAATGGCTTTGAGGCGCTCCTCAAATTCGCCCTTGTACTTGGCTCCGGCCACCAGGGCGCCCATGTCGAGCGAGAAGATTTGCTTGGTGCGCAGATTCTCGGGCACGTCGCCGCGTACGAGACGATGGGCCAAGCCCTCGGCGATGGCAGTCTTGCCAGTACCGGGTTCGCCAATCAGCATAGGATTGTTCTTGGTGCGGCGACTCAGGATTTGCAGCACGCGGCGTATCTCTTCGTCACGGCCGATCACCGGGTCGAGCTTGCCGCTGCGAGCGCGCTCGTTGAGGTTGACAGCATATTTCGATAGTGCGTTGTAGGTCTCCTCAGCGCTCTGATCAGTGGCCTTCTTGCCCTTGCGGAGCTCAGTGACAGCAGCCTCGAGGTCTTTGCGGGTGAGGCCGGCATTCTTGAGGATAGTCGATGCGGGAGAGTTGATTTCGAATATAGCCATCAGCAGAGCCTCAAGCGTTACGTACTCATCCCCTTGCTTCTTGGCGATGTCGAGCGCCTTTTGGAGCACATCGTTGCTCTGGCGGCTCAGATACGGCTCGCCGCCCGACACCTTGGGCAGGTTGGCGATTTCTCTATCAACCTGGCCGGCAACTTGCGGCGCAGAGGCCCCAATCTTCTGGAAGATGAAATTCACCACCGATTCGCCCTCCTCCATCACGGCTTTGAGCAGATGCACTGGCTCAATAGCCTGCTGGCCGGCACTGCGTGTGATTTCCACCGCCTTCTGGATTGCCTCCTGCGATTTGATAGTAAAATTGTTGAAATTCATAATATCTTGGAAAAATTTTGGTTGTATATATGGGTTTTGGCCACTCGTTTATTAACTTTAACAATCAATCTTTAACAAAGGTTTGTTTAAGTCGATGCGTTTCACTACCTTTGTAGTGGCAAATCTGATGCCAAAGCAAAAGTGCCGACTTTTTTGTTTATTTCTTATATATACCCTCCCGTAACGATGAAAATAAAGTTACTTGCTCTACTGGTCATCTTCTCCCTCTCACTGGGCATGCAGTCGCGCGCCCAGCAGACCGACACATACTTCCCCTACCCAGTGGTGCCCGACGAACTCAACTCACTGTCAGGGCGCTGCAACTATCTGGTCGATCATTTCTGGGAGCGTTGCAACCTCAAGCAGCCATTCTCGTCGCTCGACCGCTTGGACAAAGCTTTCGGCGACTGGATCTCATTCATGCCTTATGCCACGACTGACACAATCTTTCCCGCCATCGATAGGTTCCTGACCGATGTGGCCAAAACTGGGGCTGACAACTTGTCATCTATTGGCAAGATGGCCCAGAAATACATCTATTGCGATTCGGCCGAGTATTATTCTGAGGATTTGTACCTGCCATTTTGTCGCGCCCTCGCCAACAACAAAAAGCTCAACAAGGCCGAGCGCGCCCGCTATGAATCCCAGCTAAAGATACTCGAGAGCAGCGGCCTGGGCCAGCGCGTGCCAAACTTTACGCTTATCGCCCCCGATGGCTCGAAGATAAACCTCGACGATGTGGTAGCATCGCGAGTGGTGATATTCTTTAACGACCCCGACTGCTTTGACTGCACCCTGGCCAAGGCTCGCCTATCAGCCGACTACAATCTCAATACCTTGGTCAACAACGGACTGGTCAAGGTGGTGAGCATCTATCCCGATGAGCCCAACGACCAATGGCGCGCCGAGGCAGCCCACTATCCCGAGACTTGGGTGGTGGGAGCGCTGCCCAACGCCGACGAGTACTTCATACTCGACGATATGCCGGTGATCCTATATCTCGACGCGCGCCACAAAGTGCTCGGCAAGAATGTCAACCTCGACAATTTATTCCTGGCCCTGCGCCAAATCAACCAGCAAATGCAACAATGAAGATAGCAGCCCTGATATCCGGAGGAGTAGACAGCGCCGTGGCAGTGCACCAGATGGTGGAGCAAGGCCACGACCTGACGCTTTTTTACATCCGCATCGGCCGTGACGATGGCGAAGGCGATTGCTCGGCCGAAGAAGACATCGAGATGTGCCAGTGCATAGCCCAGCGCTATGGACTGCCACTGGAGGTGGTGTCGCTCCACCAGGAATATTGGGACAATGTGATGGACTACGCTCTGCGCACTGTCAAGGAGGGTCTCACTCCCAACCCTGACATAATGTGCAACCAGATGATCAAGTTCGGTTTCTTCGAGGAGCGCTGGGGCCACGAGTTTGACCGCACGGCCACTGGCCACTATGCCACCATCACCGAGCGCGATAGCCTGAAATGGCTATCGACAGCGGTTGACCCGGTCAAGGACCAGACAGATTTCTTGGCTCGCATCAGTTACAAGCAGCTCTCGCATCTGATGTTCCCCATCGGCGACATGCCCAAGGCCCATGTGCGCGAGATTGCCATGGCGCAGAGGTTGCCCAATGCCTACCGCAAGGATTCGCAGGGCATCTGCTTCCTGGGTAAGATCAACTACAACGATTTCATACGTCGCCACCTGGGCGAAAAGAAAGGCCCGATCATCGAACTCGAGACCGGGCGCAAGCTGGGCGAGCACCACGGCTACTGGTTCCACACCATCGGCCAGCGCAAGGGCTTGGGCCTGAGCGGGGGTCCCTGGTATGTGGTCAGGAAGAATGTCCACGACAACGCCATCTATGTGTCGCGCGGATATGACACCGACAAGCAGTATGGCCGCGAGCTGCTGCTCGACGATATGCGCTTCATTACCGCCGACCCTTGGGGCGAGGATTGCAAGGATGTGGAGGTGACATTCAAGAATCGCCACACGCCCACATTCATGCCAGCCACCATCACCCGCGAGCCGAGCGGCCTGTACCGCTTGGAATCAAAGGTAGATGTGCAAGGCATCGCCCCAGGCCAATTCGGGGTGATTTACGACAAGGACAGCCGCATCTGTTACGGCTCTGGCGTAATCACCCTCTGATCTTACTTATTACTTATTACTCATTACTTACTACCTTCCCCCTATGGATGAAGAAAGAGTAAAACTCACCATGTTGGGCATATCATTCAGCCCACTGACCTCAGGAGCCTATGCCATGATTCTCGAGGACGAAGAGCGCCGTTACCGCATACAGATGGTGATTGGAGCCATGGAGGCACAGTCGATTTCGACTGTGCTCGAGGGCATCACCAGCCTGCGCCCTATGACACACGACCTATTTTGCAACTTCAGTCGCGCCTTTGGCGTCAGGCTGATCGATGTATACATATATAAATATGAAGATGGAATCTTCTCGGCCGAGATGCGATTTGCCGATGACAAGCGCGAGGTGACCATCGATGCCCGCACATCTGATGCGGTGTCGATCGCCGTGCGCATGGGAGCGCCCATCTTCATCAACCGCCAGCTGCTCAAAGAGGTTGCCATCCTGCGCGACGACCTGCCCGGGCCCGAAATCGAGCGTCCGGTAGACCCGGCCTACCCCTCGGCCCAGGCCGAACCGGAGAATATGACAGTGCAGCAACTGCAAAATCTCCTTGACAAATACATCAGTGAGGAGAACTATGAGGAGGCCGCCCGTATCAGCCAAATTTTAAAATCTAAGAAATAATTTAAACTAAATTGATTGAATTGGAGTTCAAAATATAGACCCTAAAGTTACACCTATCTCCTTCCATGTAATGAAAAATGTAAAGTTACGCCTTATTGTGATGAATTTCCTGGAGTTTGCCGTATGGGGAGCTTACCTGACCTGTATGAGCAACTATTTGGGAAAAGCCGGCATGGGCTCACTCATCGCATGGTTCTACGCCATACAAGGCATTGTCTCCATCTTCATGCCAGCCATTATGGGCATCATTGCCGACAAATTCATACAGCCGCAGCGTCTGCTGGGCCTGTGCCACCTGGTGGCCGGTCTGTTTATGGGGTGCTGCTGGTGGATGGGCTTGCAATCGGCCACGCCTAACCCATCGATATTCATAACCTGCTACACCATTTCGGTAGCATTCTTCATGCCCACTATCGCCTTGGCCAATACCGTGGCATTCCGCGTGCTCAACGAGGCACACATGGATACCATCCGCGATTTCCCGCCAATCCGCGTATTTGGCACTGTGGGCTTTATCGCCACCATGTGGTTTGTCAACTGCGCTTACATCAGTGATGGCCACTTTGGCTTTATGCTGGGTTCGACCTTGACGTTCCAGTACAGCTACTGGCAGTTCTTCGTATCTGGCTTGCTGAGCATTATCCTATTCTTCTACTGCTTCACCCTGCCGCTCTGTCCGATTATCAAGAGCGACAAGCGCAGCTCGCTGGTCGAGTCGCTGGGCCTCAACGCCTTCGGGCTGTTTAAGCAGGGCAAGTTGGCAATCTTCTTCATATTCTCGATGCTGCTGGGTATGTGTCTGCAGGTGACCAACGGCTACGCCGGCCCATACATCTCGCACTTCCAAGCCATGGCTGAATATGTCAACTCATTTGGCGCAAAGAACCCCACCCTGCTCACCTCTCTGTCGCAAATCTCCGAGGCTCTGTGCATCTTGGCTATCCCATTCTTCCTGCGTCGCTTCGGCATCAAGATTGTGATGTTTATCTCGATGATGGCATGGGTGTTCCGCTTTGGCGGCTTCGGTCTGGGCAATCCTGGCGGCGGTCTGTGGCTCTTTATCATCTCGATGGTGGTCTACGGCGTGGCATTCGACTTCTTCAATGTCTCGGGCGCCCTATTTATCGAGAAGGAGACCGACAAGAGCATGCAAGCCTCGGCTCAGGGTCTGTTTATGCTGATGACCAACGGTCTGGGCGCCACAATCGGTACCCTGTCGGCTGGCTGGATTATCGACAGCTTCTGCCACTGGGAGGATGTCACGATGCCCAACGGCAAGATTGGCAGTTTCCTCGTTGGCAACCATCCCAGCTCATGGTCCATAGCCTGGTATATTTTCGCCGGGTTCGCTCTGGTAGTAGCTGTGACATTCATGTTTGTGTTCAAATACAAGCATGTGCCTGACCAACCCAACATCACTCGCGGCACTGCCACCGATATCGACGGCGACGCTCCCGACGGATTTGTCAATTGAGTCTCTGTAAGAAATGATTAGATTTTATTCACCCGACATAGCCGAATCGCCCATCCTGCCGGAGAGCGATTCGGCTCATTGTGTGAGAGTGTTGCGTATGCGCGAGGGCGACGAGCTGCAAGCGGTCGATGGCCGAGGGATGCTCTATACCCTGCGCTTGGTGGATGCTCACCCCAAGCATGCCGCGGTCGAAATCATTGGCCGAGAGGAGCAACCGCTGCCTTGGCGTCAGCAGATTACCATAGCCGTGGCACCGACAAAACTGATGGACCGCATGGAGTGGCTGGTAGAGAAGCTCACCGAGGTGGGCGTCAACCGCATCATACCGCTGCGCTGCCGCTATTCTGAGCGCAAGGAGATTAAGATCGACCGCCTCGAGAAGATAGCTATCTCGGCTATGAAGCAGTCGCTCAAGGCATACCTGCCAGAGATTTGGCCGATGACGCCTATCAAGGATGCGTTGGCCCGCATCCAAGCCGAGCAGAAATTTGTGGCATACTGTGCCGACGATGTTGAGCGTCGCCTCTTGGCTCCGCTTTATCGGCCGGGCGTGGATGTGGCGATGCTGATCGGCCCGGAGGGCGACTTCAGCCACGAGGAGGTCGAGGCTACCCTCGCCGCTGGCTACGTCCCCGTCAGCCTCGGCGACAATCGCCTCCGCACCGAGACCGCCGCCCTATACTCCTGCTCAGCCTTCCACATCATCGATGATTTAAACTAAGTAAATAAAGTTAGTTTTAGCTGACCCTCTTACACAGATGCCAAGGATCCAATTAAATATGACTACATTAGAATACCTTAAATCGAGCCCGAGCCAGAATTTCTTTTTGCTGGCTGGGCCATGCGTGATCGAGGGCGAAGAGATGGCCCTCGACA
Organism: Bacteroidales bacterium; assembly: GCA_020860445.1. GTDB lineage: Bacteria > Bacteroidota > Bacteroidia > Bacteroidales > Muribaculaceae > CAG-873. Next base: position 7,841 of record JAJBUH010000010.1, read on the forward strand.
TCGCCTCCCGTATAGTGCCAATTTGCGAGCGCCTGCAGATACCCTACGTGTTCAAAGGCTCGTACCGCAAAGCCAACCGCTCGCGCATCGACTCATTCACCGGCATTGGCGATGAGAAAGCCCTAAAAATCTTGGCCAAGGTGAGAGCCGAATTTGGCATCCCAGTGGTCACGGACATCCACGAGTCGCACGAGGCCGAGATTGCCGCCGAGTATGTCGATATACTGCAGATTCCAGCCTTTCTCTGCCGCCAGACCCAGCTGCTCGAGGCTGCAGCCCGCACTGGCAAGATGGTGAATATCAAGAAGGGACAGTTTCTCGCCCCCGAGTCGATGCACTTCGCCGTCGAGAAGGTACGCGCCATGGGCAACGACCAAGTGGCTGTCACCGACCGTGGCACAACATTCGGCTATGGCGACCTTATCATCGACTATCGCGGCATACCCACGATGCAGCGCGAGTGCCGTTGCCCGGTAATCCTCGACATCACCCACTCGCTGCAGCAGCCCAACCAGGGCGGAGGAGTCACTGGCGGACGACCCGACATGATTGAGACTGTAGCCAAGGCGGGAGTGGCTGTTGGCGTGGATGGCCTATTTATCGAGACGCACCAGAATCCGGCAGTGGCCAAGAGCGACGGCGCCAATATGCTGCGCCTCGACCTGCTTGAGACACTCCTCGAAAGGCTCACCCGAGTGCGCCAGGCCATCCTCTGAGGGTGAACCTTTTGCCCCCAGTCAGCGTTAGAATAAGTAATAAGTAATGAGTAATAAGTAATGAGCGGCATCAAATCTTTGATTACTAAAACATTATTCCACTCATTACTTATTACTCATTACCTATTACTTAACTTAAATCCCCCTATCGCTGCCATGAGCAAAAGAATTATCCCCCCATCTGAGCTTATCATCAATCCCGATGGCACTGTATTCCACATCCATCTACACCCCGACCAACTTACCGACCGCATAGTACTCGTTGGCGACCCCCAACGCGTCGACCTGGTGGCATCATTCTTTGACACCCGCACATTCGAGGTCTCGGCCCGCGAGTTCCACACCGTAGGCGGCACCTACAATGGCAAGCCCATCATGTGCATCAGCCACGGCATCGGCCCTGACAACATCGACATCGTGATCACCGAACTCGATGCTTGCGCCAACGTGGATTTCAACACCCGCGAGGTCAAGGACCAGCACCGCACCCTGCAGATGGTGCGCATCGGCACATCTGGAGCCCTGCAGCCCGAGCTCACAATCGGCACCCCGGTAATTGCTGAGAAGTCAATAGGATTTGACGGCGTGCTCAACTACTACGCTGGCCGCAACTCGGTGTGCGACATCGACTTTGAGAAGCATCTGATCAAGCATACCGACTGGAACCCCCTGTGGGCCAATCCTTATGTGGTCAACGCCGACCCCGACTTGGTAAACCAAATCGGTAAGGACGACATGGTGCGCGGCAATACAATCTCGGCCGTAGGTTTCTACGGACCGCAAGGCCGCTACGTGCGCATGCCGCTGGCCAATCCAGACCTCAACCGCACCATCGAGGAGTTTGAGTACAAGGGACGCCGCATCACCAACTATGAGATGGAGAGCGCACCGCTCGCCGGCCTGGGCGCACTGATGGGACACAAGGCCATGACCGTATGCCAAATCATCGCCAACAGATTCAACAACGAGGCCAACCCCAACTACAAGGCTGGCATGAAGGATCTGGTCAAGGTGGTGCTCGACCGTCTCACAGAGTGAGAGCGTAGCGACCGCCTGGGATAAGGCGAATCAAATCGGCATCCTCGAGTTCGAATAGGCGCGTCGACAGCGTGGAGTAAGCCATGCCCAGCTTGACGCACATATCGTTGACAGTAGCTTGGGGATTGTCCTTAATAAAGTCAAGTAATTGCTGCTGATCCAGGGTCAGCGGCTTGAAGAGCCTGGGGGGCCTCGGGAGCGTCATCGCGCTGCTGAGGCTCCCAATTCATAAAGTCCATCAAGTCTTGGGCGCTCATCAGCAGACTTGCCACATTCTTGGCAATCAGTCGGTTGACGCCTCGGCTGTAGGTGTCGTTGACGCGGCCAGGCACAGCGAAAACATCGCGATTGTACTGGGCGGCAATCCTTGCGGTCGACATCGAGCCACCCTTGAAATCAGACTCTACGACTACCAAACAGTCGCTGATGCCAGCGACAATGCGATTGCGAGCAAGGAAGAGCTGGGGATGTTTTCTGGTTCCAGCCGGATACTCGGTAATAAGTGCGCCGCCACGCTCTATTATTCGAGCGGCTTCGTCGCGATGCATAGCGGGATATATAATGTCTAAGCCGTGGGCAAGCACGGCAACTGTGCCAACTCCGGCATCCATTGCGGCTTTGTGGGCGGCGATGTCGATGCCGTAGGCCAAGCCGCTCACAATCACAACATCGGGGAGCATCTTGGCCAAATCAGCCACAAAGCGTTGGGTGAACTCTACGCCGTAGCCGGTGGCATGGCGCGTGCCAACCACTCCGACAACATGTCGGCCGTTGAGGGGACACCGCCCCAGCTTGTAGAGCATCGATGGCGCATCGGGACATTCCTGCAGGCGGTGAGGATAATTGTCCTCACCGTAGAAGCAGCTCTCGATGCGGTTACCCTCGATAAATTGCGCTTCTTGTCGGGCGCGCTCAAGCAGAGCTTGGCGATAGGCATCGTCAAAGATTTTGCTGTCTACGCCAGCCATGGCTGAGAGCTGGCCGCGTGTGAAGTGGAAATAGTTGTGCGGCGAACCGATTCGGCGCAGCATCTCGATGGCTGGGTCGCCCTGCATGCCCTTGGCCATCGAGAATCCTATCTGGTGTATCTTGTTCTCTTCCATTTCTGCTTCAAGGATTGGTTGACATCAAGCGCCTTAGTGCCTCCATGTCGATGTATTTGGGGCCGGAGCCACGGGTTATGGGGAAGACTTGGCGTTTGCGCTCGAGATTGCGCATACATTCGGGGCTGTGCCATCCGTCCTGGGTGGGCCTCAGGTCGTCGGGCAGATGCTTTGAGTCGGTCAGCCAGGTCTGGCCGATTGGCGGATAGCCCAGGATAACCCACAGGCGGTAGCCGTCTGGCTCTTGGGCTGGCTCGCCTCCCTCAATTACTATCGAGGCCGTAGAGATGGCGCGAGGTATGAAGTCTTGGTCTACTACCCATCGGTCTGGGCCATGCAGGTAGTCTTTTTGCATCAATGAGTGCCAAAATGAGCGCGAGGCCCTTTCGGTAAAGTCTTCGGGGTTAAACTTTCCAGCCTCCATCTGGGCATCGAGGATGTCATAGACATTCTGATGGCGGATATAGCCGAAGCCGCCGGTTGAGTCACCGCTCTCTGAATAGTTGGTGCGCACAATCCAACCCTCGGCGGTGTCGTTGACATCGTATTTGACAAATCCGACATCGTTGGTTTCGTAGTATGCCATCTGGCCCTCGGCATCCATGGCTCCAAAATTGGCTTGCACGCCCATGGGGCGGGGACGCTCGTTGAGCATCTGCTCGAAATCGGCGAGCGAACGGCAACGCTCGAGGGCGAGGCGCATCACTTCGCCTTCGCGGTCGCAATATCTGGCTGTGTCGGGGGCGAGGTTGTAACTGGCAGTGTTCATCACGGCAAATCCGGCATCGTTGATGCCCATCCAGGCCTCGCGCAGCAGCGAGTCTCCGCCGTTGAATAGGGCGGTAAAACCGAGAGCCGAGCCTTGGGGCTCAACGCGCTCCATAAAGTTGTCGCGAGCGTCGGTGTCGCGATGTTTCCACATCAGGGGTCGGCCGGTGGCAGAGGCGCGAGAGGATACGAGCATCGAGGTGCAAGCCTCGGCCTCAGGGACTGAAAAGGCCCCGATTGCCACGCTCAAGAGTATTGATAAGGTATGATTGAGAAGTTTTCCCATAGGGTATCTATATTTTTACCGCAAATTTACTGAATATGATTGAAAAAATTAGTAATTTCGCACAGTTTTTTCTCACCTCGGTTTTTTCTTTAACCACGGAGACCACAGAGAGACACTGAGAACACGGAGATTCTTCTTTTTCTCTTCTGTTATTGTTCGCTGGATCGATCACTGAGGCCGCAGTGCGCCACCAGAGGTCACGGAGTGTGAGTATAGGCGTCAGAGTTGGGCTAGGCACCCTCGCCAGCCCAGGGATCAAAAGGATAACGTCCACACTCCGTGACCTCTGACACCGCTTTAGCGGTCTCTGTGACCGATTCTAAGCAGCGTATTATCGAAGGAAGAAGCAAGTCTCCGTGTCTTCCGTGTCCTCCGTGGTTAAATTTACTTATCGTGGTTAAATTTAAATTTTTAGTAAAAGTTACCTATTATGGATTACATATACAAATTGGAGATGCGAGTGCGGGATTATGAGGTTGATGCCGAGGGCATCGTCAACAATGCCGTGTATCTGCACTACATGGAGCACACGCGTCACGAATTTTGCCGCGAAGCGGGCCTCAGCTTCCGCGCCATGCACCAGCAGGGCATCGACCCGGTGGCTACGCGCATCGAGGTTGACTACAAGCAGCCCCTCGGGCTGGGCGACGCCTTTGTGAGCTGTCTCAACATCAAGCGCAAGGGTCCGCTCTTCATCTTCTATCAAGATATCTATAAGGCCGACGGCACCCTCTCGGCCCAAGGCGTCGTGAAAATCGCCACCCTCGAAAACGGCCGCCTCACCCGAGGCGATTCACTCGCCTCCGCCTTCGCCGCCTACCTCTAAGATTTCTTTATAACTTATATCCACTATTTGTATTAGATAGTTCTATACACAGATTACACAGATGTCACACAGACTTAACCTAGTGTTTTTGTT
>JAJBUH010000027.1 GCA_020860445.1 Bacteroidales bacterium
AAAGTGTTTTTCCAAAATCTTTCGTAAATTTGCACTTGCTTGTTTAATCTTCAATGCTAAATCCAGATTTTTTTAGAAAAATGTTTGGAAATTACTATAGAATGCCCCACATGGAGTGCGTAGCACGGAATGTGGGGGCCCAATAATCTCTTTTCTTAAGAAGAGTGCGTAGCACGGCCCGGAAGCGACGTATCAGCTGAATAAGAGCCGTGCTACGCACTCACCATCCGGATACGCCGATACCCCACATTCCGTGCTACGCACTCCATGTGTGGCTAATAGACAAGGACCGTGCTACGCACTGAAAAATGCATTGTTGCTTGACTTTAAATTGACCCTTCACTTATGACCCTCTGCGTAAATTTACCAACTTGTAATGAGGTTTTTTACAAAATCTGTTGATTTTCTCATTTAAAGTTGGTAAATTTGCACAGACTAAATTTTGTGGCTATGAATAATATTTTACGTCCTCATTATCTGAATCAAGTGACTGGATTGTTAGACCGCGAGATGATGCTCATTCTCGTGGGGCAGCGTCGTGTAGGCAAGAGCTTCGTGCTCCGCCAGGTCAGGGACTGGATTAAAGGAAATAAGCCTGAGGCCAATGTCGTGTACATCAACAAGGAGGATACCGCGTTTGATGCCATAAAAACTTATAGCGACCTTGTGGAGTATGCCGAGCAGTACTATCAGGATGATGTGCGTAATTACTTGCTTATCGATGAGGTGCAAGACATCGACGGCTTTGAGAATGCCCTGCGCAGCTTTCATACCAATGACAAATTCCAGATTGTAGCTACTGGCAGCAATGCCTACATGTTCTCTTCTGAGCTAAGCACTCGGTTGTCAGGTCGCTACATCGAAATACCCATTTACAGCCTGGATTATAACGAGTTTCTCAAGTTCCATAATTTGGAAGATTCTGATGAGAGCTTGAGGGCTTATTTAAGAGTGGGAGGGTTGCCAGCTCTCAGAAATTTCAATATCAGAGATGATGACCAAGTGCGCAGTTATTTGCAAGGGGTCTACAACACTGTGATGATGAAGGACGTGATAGCTCGCAATGAAATCCGTAATGTCACATTCGTAAACAATCTGGCCTCATTCGTAGGCGACAATATTGGCAAGATCATCTCACCTGGCAATATCTACAAGTATCTGAAAGGTCAGGGCGAGAAGATCGCAGAAGCCACTGTCAGCGCGTACCTTGAGCATCTTGGGCAGGCATTCTTAGTAAGGGCTGTAAAGCGGTACGACATACATGGCAAGCGGTTATTTGAAAACAACGACAAGTATTATTTCTCTGACCATGGATTGCGCAATTGTCTGTGTGGCTTCAACCTAAGCGGTTGCATCGAAAAGGTGATGGAGAATGTCGTGTGGCATCATCTGCTTACTCAGGGATACGCGGTCACAGTGGGCATATTGCGTGCTGGTGAGATAGATTTTGTGGCAGAAAAAGGCAGTCAACGCATCTACATACAAGTTGCCTACCTTATCCCGAACGAAGATACCGAGGCTCGTGAATTCGGCCACCTCTTGAAAATCCAGGATAATTATCCCAAGTATGTTGTGTCGATGGATCCCTTCCTCTCCTCCTCGCTCGACTCCTACGCTGGCATCCACCACGTCCATCTCCGGGATTTCCTAAAGATGAAATTGTAACTTAGGAGTCTTTCAAAAGTCGAGGATAATGTTTATCTTCTTTCGGTTTTTAGCGTTGTCGCTAACATTGAAATGTGAGGGTTTGTCAACATTCACCTTAGCTGCCAACTCTCTTACTTTCTTTGCGAACTCCCCCTTAAGAGGCTCTCGCGGGTAGTTATAGCCTAACATAATTGAACTGGGTTTTGAAATTATACAATTAATCGGACTGATTATCTTCAGGAGCGATGCACTGCTCCTGGAATTGGCAATTTCTAACTAACCCTGTAAAAAAGTTCTTTTCAAGAAGAACTTTTACCCACAAAAAGTTCTTTTTGAAAAGAACTTTTTGTAACTTTGCAGAGATTACTAAACGCTGAAAAAATATGGATAATGCCACCCCACAACCCCTCTTGGATCGTTATCTGAGAAAGTTAGTCCCTATCAATACCGACTTCAAAAGATTCTTATATCAGAATATTAACTGGACTTCTCGGTTGATAGGGATCAAAGGAGCCAGAGGTGTTGGAAAAACTACTATGTTGCTCCAACACATTAAAGAATTCTTTCCCGACCCTACTAAGGTGCTTTATGCATCACTAGATGATTTTTGGTTCCAAACCAACAGCTTGCTTGACCTGGCTCAATGGGCCGACCAGCAAGGCATCACTCATCTATTTTTGGATGAGGTCCATACCTATCCTCGGTGGAACCAAATTATAAAAAACATCTGCGACACATACGATACGCTCAATATTGTATATACTGGGAGCAGCATGCTCAAGATAGATAATTCGATAGGGGATTTATCAAGAAGGCAGAGTTTATATTACATGCCTGGATTGTCATTCCGAGAATACTTGGCATTTGAAGGACTGGAGGTGCCAACTCTTACACTCAATGAGCTGCTTGATAGGCATGTGCCAATAGCTATGGAAATTGCTGCGCGTACAAAGATTCTACCCCATTTCCATAATTATCTCCAACACGGTTATTATCCTTTCTATAGACAAGAGGGGGACCAATATTTAATGAGGCTGCAAGACGTGTTGCGCACGGTTTTGGATGTTGACCTTCCAACAGTCACAGATGTGTCTTTTGCTACCCGGCAGAAGGCCAAAGCTTTGCTAATGGTGATTGCTGAGAATGTGCCTACAGTACCTAAATTATCCAAAGTATACCAACAAATAGAGAGCACTTACGATCAAGGGCTCCAGCTGATTAATCTTCTGGATCGGGCTGACATTTTGCGCCTGTATTCTACCAAGCCTAAAAGCTACAAGAATCTGACGCGCCCAGAGAAAATTTTCTTGGACAACCCTAACCTTATGTATGCTCTCACCCCTAGCCCCGATATGGGGACTATCCGAGAGACGTTCTTTCTCAACCAACTCGAACAAGGTCATGCGGTGACAGTCCCGGGCAGTGGCGATTTCATGGTAGATGGGAAGTGGCTATTTGAGGTAGGCGGCAAGGGCAAGGATTTTAATCAAATAGCAAATATCCCCAACAGCTATCTGGCTGTTGATGATACCGAAATCGGCAGCCGTGGTCGCATCCCACTCTGGATGTTTGGCCTACTGTACTGATTGCTTTTACATTTCAATGGCAACATAAACAATAGAATATGAATATCCAAGACCTGACCCCGGCGCAAATAAAGAAAGATGGGTATCTTCCCGTAAAATTACATAAACCCCATCCAGGTAATATTGTAAAGCTATATGCACTGAAGCAACTAAGAGATTTTCTTATTGAGCAAGGCTTACTAGTCGAATCCCAGAAATTGTCATAAGATTTTCGTTAATGATTTCGTAGGACTAAATTTACTAAATTATAAAAACATGAATACACTTACGTACAAAGGATTTATAGGGTCTGTATCGTTTAGCGAAGAAGATGATGTGTTCTTTGGAAAGATAGAGGGCATCAACGGCTTGGTAAACTATGAAGGAGAAAGTGTTGCTGAGTTAAAGGAAGCATTTCATGAAGCGGTAGATTCTTACTTGGAATTCTGTAAGGACAACGGCATTGAACCCCTTAAAACCTATAGTGGTAATCTCAATGTGCGGATTACTCCCGAGACCCATCGAAAGATAGCCTTATTGGCTGCTAAGGCTGGCATTTCTATCAATGCCTTTATTAGACGTGCCCTTGATCATGCTGTCGCCTTATAGGAATATGGATATACATGGCCTAACCCCAGCGCAGATAGAGATACTGGAGATGATATCCTTTATCAAATCTGATGAGATGCTGAGAGAACTCAAGCAAGCCATCGCCTCCTACTTTGCCCAATTGGCACAAGCCGAGGTCGACCGCCTATGGGAGACTGGAGAACTCACCCAAGAGAAATGGGAAAGCTTCAGGCACCTCCATGACAGAATACCATATAACTGACCGCCTTTCTGACCGCCTTTCTGACCGCCTTTCTGACCGCCTTTCTGACCGCCTTTCTGACTGCCTTCATCGGGATTCAGACCGCGTGGTGAAATCTTTTCTTTTGAATAATTTAATAGGGATGGGCAATGAAATTGCCCAATCCCTATTTTAACTTTGCGGTGACAAGAGAAATTTTGGATTTTTCCGAGGGTCTATTCTCCCAGTATCGTCAAAAAGTGTTACCTTTGCAAAACGAAACCCATAATCTTGGGTGACGTATGATTGCAAATTAGAATGAATAAAAAGACATATAGAATAGCATCGTTGTTTTCTGGTTGCGGAGGCCTAGATTTAGGCTTCTCAGGCGGTTTTGAGTTTATGGGTCGAAAATTTGATCGATTAGATACCCAGACTGTCTTTGCTAATGATTTTGACAAGGATGCTGCTGTATGTTATAATTCTAATCCTCTTCTCACAAAAGATGGCCATGAATGTCTTCTGCAAGACATTCGCACTGTGGATGTTAAAGATATCCCAGAGTATGATATTTTACTGGCAGGTTTCCCATGCCAGCCTTTCTCTAATGCTGGTAATCGCAAGGGCGTAAATGACCATAACGGTCGCGGAACTCTTTTTGAGGAGTGCGAACGCATACTCAAAGGCCAGATTGCCAAGGGATATCATCCTAAAGCATTTGTATATGAGAACGTTAGAGGTATTATGTCCTCAAAAATGCCAAATGGTGAGACTGTACCTAATGAAATCAGAAAGAGAATGGAAGCACTGGGATACAATGTCTCAGCGCGTTTAATCTGTGCCAGCAATTATGGGGTGCCCCAAAATAGATATCGTTATCTGATAGTCGGAGTAGAAGAAGAGTTTGGGTATTTCGACTTTGATAAAATGGATGGTTTGGTAAGAGCTCTGAATCTCCCTTCGGTGGCGATGGGTAATTATATTCCTTTGATGATAGGGAGCATATTGCAGGGAATTAAAGATTTACCAGAGAATGATGTATGGGCATACAGCCAGACCACCCAAAATATGATAGAAAATATCGGCCCATGTGCTCATGGGGCTGAGGCAATAAAGTGGTTTGAGAATTGTACTTCTTTGTCCCAACTACCTCCAATTGCGTTTGAAGGTAAATCCTGGAAGGATGTCCCTCCTGAAAAATTGTCAGATAGATTTCTGAAGATTTATAATGACCCCAAAAAATATCATGCTCCTAAATTCTTCAGGAGATTTGCCTATGGTGAGATAAATGGTACCATTACAGCCTCAGCACAGCCAGAGAATTGTGGAATTACTCATCCAGTAGAGAATCGCAGATATTCGGTGCGTGAAATCGCAAGAATTCAATCCTTCCCAGATGATTATAGCTTCTCCAGTATACCTTTGCAGTCAAGATATAAGGTTATAGGAAATGCGGTACCCCCAGTACTGGCTTGGGTAATCGCTAAAACATTAATAGATACTTTAAATCGATAATTATGCCATATCTATCCAAACCAATGGTTTTGGAGGCCTACAAAAAGCTGTCTGAAATCCATGAAGACCCTACAATGCAAGGAGCCACGCAAGTGGTGAGTGCATTGCGTTACTTCTTTGCCCTCGATATGTTTTACAAGACCGAGGGTCGTAATTGCAATGTAAGAGATAAAGAAGATAAATTTGACTTCAGTCATTGCGTAGGCAAATTCTGTAGAGTTTGTGATTCGGAGATGCTCTACACGCCACAGTTCTATCTCCCTTTGAAACAACATAACGGGGATTACAATTGTGGAAGTAACTTTTATTCTGTTGGCCAAGTTAAAGTTTCACGCAATAATGGTGGCCAACTTGTAGAATATCCCCAGCGCGGCCAATATCCCCTATTCAACATTCAATCTGAGATGTTGATTAGAAATGTTGGCATGTACAAAAACTTGCTTCATTACATTCCTCATGCAGAGTCTCGAATGGCTTTGGCTCTCTGGCTTAATCGTGCTAACAATTTGGCTATAGTAGACAATGATTTTTCCGTTGATGCCTTATACAACGGTTTGAAGGAGGCCTTGTTAAATGATTACACTCAGGAATTGGTAGATGCCTTGTTACCAAAGGAAATTGAAGCTAAAGAAGCCCTGAGCCAATATTCCATATCATATTTGTCTGGACAGCCATGTCAACTGGTAAAGGCCGACTTTTATACCCTTTTCCCAATGAGTGCAGAGGCCAAGGAATCTGATAACATGTCAGTAGGAACTTTAGCCATGGATAAGGTAAGAGGAACTGAGTTTGAGAACCTTCTTACAGCAATGCGTACTAAACCATTCTTGCTTTTGGCGGGCATTAGTGGTACGGGAAAAAGTCGTATCGTGAAAGAGATGGCTTTTGTAAGCTGTCCCCAAGAATTGCAAGATGAAGACGAAGTATCACCAGGCAACTATTGCATAATCGAGGTAAAGCCTAATTGGCATGACTCAACAGAGATTCTGGGATATTATTCAACTCTTAGCAGCAAGTATATGGTGACCCCATTCCTTAATTTCTTGATTAAGGCTTGGATGAATCCGAATGTCCCATTCTTTGTTTGTCTCGATGAGATGAACTTAGCTCCTGTGGAGCATTATTTCGCTGAGTTTTTATCCGTGTTGGAGAGCAGAAAGCTCAAAAACGGAGTGATTGTAAGTGAGCCGATAGTCAAACCTGAGGTGATACAAGCCAATCTAAATAGCTTCAAATGTGCTTATTACAATCTGAACTTTAACGAGCATCATAACAAATATATCGAGGCTCCCGAGGCGGATATGGAGGTATGGGCAAAGCTTTCACAAAGCGGTCTTACCTTGCCACCAAATCTGATAGTGGTGGGGACAGTGAATATGGATGATACCACTTGTCAATTCTCTCGTAAGGTGATTGACCGAGCCATGACCGTCGAGATGAATGAGGTGGATTTTGACGCTATGCTCGACCCCGAAAGAGAAGACACTCTCAAATACCGCGATGAGCCTATTGAGGCCAAGTACTTCTTACCCAAATACGCGAGTGCTCGTGATGCCCATTCGCAACTTAATGACGAAGATAAGCAGTTGATGCAAGTCGATGCCGTAGCCATGCTCAAATCCTTAGATCAGCATCTCAAGGGCTCACCATTCCGCATCGCTTATCGAGTGCAGAATGAGTTGGTGATATACTTTGCCGCTCTACGTGAGGAGAATCCTGAGGTAGATGGCAATGCCCTACTCAATCAAGCTTTTGATGACATAATGCTGATGAAAGTGCTACCAAGGATTGAGGGAGGAGAGGAACTTAATGACACTCTGCGTAATCTGGAGAGTTTTACCCGAGGAAACTATCCAAGGAGCAACGCTAAAATACAAGAGATGCAACATTACTTGGCTCAGAAAAATTTCACCAGTTTCTGGCCCTAATCTCCATAAGGGATGGATGTACTGTGCTATATAAGTGAGGATGGGTTGGTAGAGATAAAAATCGCTGCCAACTCTGTCTTTGGAGCTTGGCGCAGATTCAAGAGTCGTATAGGAGAGGAAGCAACCAGATATTCAGATTATTCCTCTACGCATCCTGGCAGTCTATTCTTAATAGACCTCCCCAACCAAAGCACACAATTGGTCCAAATTGGGGAAGGCTCCCAAACGCTATGGCCATCAGAATGGCCTGTGATGTTTGAGACTTGCGTTTATACTTTCTCGCTTCGATTCCAAGGAATTGAGGGAGAACCACAAATAGTGCATTCATCAAAAGAAGTAGTAGAGCGATTTAGTTGCTTCAGCGGTGGCAACGGAGTGGCTTTTCTGAGCGGCTCTGTAGATTTCCTCAATGAGCCTGGCAAGTTCTCACTGCGCTATCGTTACAAACCTGTAGGCGAACCAGAACGCACAGGTTGCTTGGATTTCCAAGTGGTATCTCCAAAATTGGATACTAAGCGTGATTATCTCCATATCCTCAATAAAGTAAATGAGGAATACGAGAACTTAGTGTTCAAATTCCTTACCAAAACCTATCAGGGTCTCCAACGGGGAGGCAAAAGCAATGATTTGATATGGCTCTCCATATTCAAGTCTATTGTGGCAGATTATATTCTAGCCATTACTTATATTGTTAACAAGCCTCATTTCAGAGTTGAACGTCGAGTATATCAGCATCGTGCCGATGCGATTAAGCATTGGAGTCCGCTAATGGCAGAGCGATTGAATGAGGCTGCCTATGATGACAGACTGGAGTCGATGCGTTTTCGCAACGAGGTAAAGGAGTCCACTATTGATACTCGAGAGAATAGATTTGTTAAGTTTACTCTCCAAAGCATCTCTGGTAGAATAAACAAGGTGCTTGGCGAATTATGCAAGGCTTATGAAGACCAATTGTCGGCAGCTGAAAAGGCCGAACTCACGGGATATAGCGAGAGCTTAAAGAGATTGGCACGTAACAGCCTATTTCGGCGTGTGGGGCGATTTGAGGGCTTTAGACAAGAGAGCAATGTGCTGCAAAAGCGTACAGGTTACGCTCAAGTATATCGCGCTTGGCATATACTAAATTCCGGTCTGTCTCTCTATTCTGGAGCTACAGACATTGGGGTTCGACCGATTTGGGAGCTCTATGAGTTGTGGTGCTTCATCAAGATGAAGCGCATGATAGCAGAAATCTTAGGGCTGGAATTTGATGACGAGCATATCACCCAAGAGCGCCCTGATGGCTTTGATCCATTTCGAGATAATCAGATGGAGCATATTGTCACATATTACCCAGAAAGTGGAGATAGGGTTGAGTTAAGATATCAACATACATACAATCGATTTACGGGTGAAGTGCATACTGCCACTACAGAGCAACGGCCTGATATTGTGCTTAATATCATTAAGCCCGATGGGTTCACCCTTACCTATCTTTACGATGCGAAATATCGAGTACTCGATGACCGCAATGCTGGTGATATGGATAATCCTGATGCCGACTACGCTGATTATCCTCCCAGCGATGCCATAAACCAAATGCATCGCTATCGTGATGCTATTTATTATGGCAGCGGACGTGAAGACTATGCCGCAAAAGAAATCATAGGCGGTTTTATCTTATTTCCTGGTCGAGCTACTGATGCCAAGATAAAGGAACGCTATTTCTATAAGAGCATCGAGTCTGTCAATATAGGGGCATTCCCTCTGCTGCCCGATGTGGATCATCCCGAAAAGGAGGGTTGGCTACTGCGTGAACATTTGACCTCAGTGCTTATTGACCGCTCTCGCTCACAACAAATCGAAGATTCCATACCTCAACGCGGTCTTAGTTATATCCCAGTTGAGGCTGCCAAGCGAGAGGATTTAGTATTGGTGGGGTACATAAAGGATAAAGCGACAGAGCATGTCATTTTAGATCAACTCGTCTATTATGTGCCTTCAGGTTTTAAGCCAGGCTCCATTGAATTAGTGTACGGATTTGATAAAGCAAAGTATTTGTTGCTCCATGACGCTCAGAAAAATCGTAAGATGTACGAATTGAGTGGCTATCCCCCCAAATCAGCGACCGCTGAGGATTTAAAGGCTAAAGGATTTAATCCCTCTGGGGGAAGTTATCTGATGTTTAAGCTTAAGAGTAAGCACCCTATAGATATGATAGATTTAGACCTTAGTCGTTGCGCCCTGAAGGGTGGCAAAGCTCACACTGTCCCCTATTTTACTACCATAGAAGAATTGCGAGCCACATCTTCTCGACCTTTTAAGTAAACATTGGATTTGCATTTCATTAACATTTACACGTTTTTGAGAAATTCAGATGCGTCAATTTACTCGTTTTTGAGAAATTCAAGAAAACATAGACCAAATATTAACAGTAAAATTTAGCGAGCCATCGGCGCGCTGGGGGCGCGGGATGGCTCGCAGGTTTCCAAACGGGGGTATAGGGTTAGATGTTGTAGGCGCTTTCGCCGTGCTCGTAGATGTCGAGGCCTTCCTCCTCGATGCGGTGCTCAACTCTCAGGCCGTGGATCTTGTCGAGGCCCGTGAAGATGATGAATCCCATCAGAGCGGCCCACGCGCCGACCACAACGGCTCCAAACAGCTGTGCCCACAGCATATTCCAGCCTCCGCCGAGGAAGAGGCCTCCCTCGGTGGCAAACAGGCCCGTAAGCACGGTGCCAAGGAAGCCGCACACGCCATGCACTGAGCTGGCGCCCACGGGGTCATCGACCTTGAGCACGCGGTCGATGAATTCGACCGAGAATATCATTACAAATCCGCAGATAGCGCCGATGCACACCGCTGCCCAAGCGTCCACAGCGTCGCACCCGGCGGTGATGCCCACCAAGCCGGCCAGGATGCCGTTGAGAGTAAGCGAGAGCGAGGGCTTGCCGTATTTGATCCAGCTCACAGCCAATGCCATGAAGCCACCGGCGCAAGCCGCGAGATTAGTAGTCAGGAACACGGTGGAGATAGCCACTTGATCATCAGGCGTTGAGGCGGCAAGCTGCGAACCGGGGTTGAAGCCGAACCACCCAAACCAGAGGATGAATACGCCCAGAGCGGCAATCGTCAGGTTGTGGCCCGGGATAGCCTTCGACTTGCCGTCCTTGGCATACTTGCCAATGCGCGGCCCAAGGATGGCTGCGCCCACCAGGGCAATCCAGCCGCCGACAGAGTGCACCACGGTCGAACCTGCAAAGTCGTGGAACGCTACGCCGAAAGTGCGCATCATAAACGAGCCCTCAGAATCGTCCATAAGCCAGCCTCCGCCCCAGGTCCAGTGGCCCGAGATGGGATATACCAGCACCGAGATGGCTATGGTGTAGACCAGATACATCGAAAATTTGGTGCGCTCGGCCATAGCTCCCGACACGATGGTGGCAGCAGTGGCGCAGAACACAGTCTGGAACACCAGGAATCCGGCAGAGGGCAGTCCGCCATCGCCCGTCCAGAACGAATAGTCGCACAGGTGAGGCATGCCGAGGAAGCCGCCAGCGCCGAACATGAATCCGAATCCTATGATCCAGAACAGCAACGCGCCCAGGGTGAAGTCTACGAAATTCTTCATCAGGATATTGGCGGTGTTTTTGGTGCGAGTGAATCCGGCCTCGACCAGGGCGAAGCCCGGTTGCATGAAGAATACCAGCATAGCGGCCAGCAGCATCCACACGGTGTTGAGGCCATTTTCGAGCTGCAGCATGGTCTCGGTTGGGTCAGGCAGGTTGTCGGTGCCCGGGCCTTCGGCCATCAATGCTGGCGCGCATATCAGAGCGCACAGGAGCAGCGCGGGCTTGAGCATGCGCCAGCCCTCTGCGGTAGGTCTATATGGTTTCATAGTTGTGTCTTGTAAATGGTTGAAGTTAGGTTAATTTCGACTGGCGCCCTTCTTATTCAGCTTTCTCGGCATTGTACAGCGCGAAGTCGCCGCGCTCGCCGGTGCGTATGCGTATGGCGTCATCCACGGGGAGGATGAATATGCGCCCGTCCCCTATCTCGCCCGTCTGCGCTGCCGACATGATAGCCCGCACCGTCTTCTCGACATTGATGTCGCGCACCACGATCGACATCTGTATGCGCTCGATGGCCGAAGTGTCGTACATCACGCCTCGATAGATGCGCGCCTGGCGCATCTTGCCCACGCCTCTCACCTCAAAGTATGAGAACCACTCGATGTCGGCCGCAAGCAGGGCCTCCTTTACATCCTCAAATTTGGTCTTGCGGATGATTGCTTCAATCTTTTTCATAACAGATTGGATTTTGGATGGTTAGGGAAATTAGAAACTTACGCCAGCCACAAAGTACATGCCCGAACTGCGCGGATTCGCCACCAATTGCACCCAAGCCGGGAAGGCTATGCGGTCGCTGATCGTCACTGTCTTTGCGGCCTTGAGGGCCACCTCGGTCACGGCAAAAGAGTTGGCGTTGTAGAATGTGGTGCAGTAGGGGGTGGCTCCGCCTTTGAGTTCCCAGTCGATGCCAAGTCCCGAGAATGGCACTGTCACTTCGGCAAATGACGAGTAGGCTCGGTGACCCTTGTGGTCCACGCCGTCTTGTCCGCCAATGTTGGTGTACCAGTCTATGACCACAGGGCCGAAGTTATAGCCCAGATGGGCCTCCCATACGTGCGAGTTGTAGGCATTGTGGGCTCCGTAGCTGAAATAGCGGGCATCGACGCCATCGGCGGTGCGCGAGAACCAATAATCGGTGGCCCCCACTGTGAATCCGCCCACGGTGTACGAGAGGGTGAAATCGACCTCGCGATTCCACTTGTCCTCAATGCTGGTCGAACCCCAGGCACTGAGGGCCAGGCCACGCCAGCTCACGCTGACGCCTGGCTGGAGGCTGAAGCCTCCGAGCTGCTGGCCACGCCACACGTAGGTGGTGACCAGATCGGCCGACACTGAGGCGGCGAAGTCGCCCTCAGTTGCCAACGTTACGTCGGCCTTGGCGGTCGGCGCCAGCATCCCTGCTGCGCCGAGTAACATTCCTAACGCAATCTTTTTCATTGTTCGTTCTCAATTTAAATAGTGTTGAAACCTTAGAAATTGTGTTGTTTGTTGGAAACCTTGTTTTTGTTGATCTTGAAACTTTGGATTATTAGTGAAACCTTAGAAATTGTATGGAAACCTTGTAAAAGTGCTATTGGAATGACGCAAAGTTAAACACATTTCTGC
>JAJBUH010000253.1 GCA_020860445.1 Bacteroidales bacterium
TAATGAGTAAGGCCATCCGGATGGCCTTACTCATTACTTATTACTCATTACTTATTACTCATTACTTATTATAGGATTCCTTGCGCCATCATGGCGGTGGCCACCTTCATGAAACCGGCGGTGTTGGCACCTTTCACATAGTTGATATAGCCATCTTCTTCCTTGCCGAAAACCTCGCACTCGTGGTGGATTTCGGCCATGATGCCGCGCAGCTTCTGGTCAACCTCATCGGCAGTCCAGGTAATCTTCTGCGCATTCTGAGCCATCTCGAGTCCGCTCACCGACACGCCACCAGCGTTGGCAGCCTTGCCAGGAGCATAGAGGATGCGAGCAGCGATGAATTCCTTGATAGCCTCGGGGGTAGAGGGCATATTGGCACCCTCGCTCACAGCGATGCAACCGTTGGCAAGCAGGGTGCGGGCATCATCGCCATTGAGTTCGTTCTGCGTAGCCGAAGGCATAGCAATATCGCAAGGATAGCACCAAGGAGTGCCACGGCTCACGTATTCGCAGCCGTATTCCTCAGCAAACTCGCTGATTCGGCCACGATAGAAATTCTTGAGACGGAAGATATAGTCGAGCTGCTCCTCGGTCAAGCCATCGGGCACATAGATACAGCCGTCACTGTCGCTCATGGTGATCACCTTAGCTCCGAGTTCGAGCAGTTTCTTGGCAGTGTATGTTGCCACATTGCCGCTGCCTGAGATGGCTACGCGCTTGCCCTTGATGTCGATGCCGCGAGTGGCGAGCATATTGAGCAAGAAATAAACATTACCATAGCCAGTGGCCTCGGGGCGGATGAGCGAACCGCCAAATTCCAAGCCTTTGCCAGTAAATGTGCCGGTATTCTCGCGGGCCATCTTCTTGTACATGCCGTACATATAGCCTACCTCACGTGCGCCCACGCCGATATCACCAGCGGGCACGTCAGTGTCCGGGCCGATTTGGCGCCAAAGCTCGGCAATAAAGGCTTGGCAGAAGCGCATCACCTCCATATCGCTCTTGCCGCGAGGCGAGAAGTCAGAACCGCCTTTGGCTCCGCCCATAGCGAGAGTGGTCAGCGAGTTCTTGAATGTCTGCTCGAAGGCCAAGAATTTGAGAATCGAGAGATTCACTGATGCGTGGAAGCGGATGCCACCCTTGTACGGGCCGATGGCATTGTTGTGCTGGATGCGATAGCCCATATTGTTTTGCACCTTGCCCTTGTCATCGACCCAGCTCACGCGGAATGCGAAGATGCGGTCGGGTATGCACAGGCGCTCTACCAAGTTGTAGCGTTCAAACTCGGGATGCTCATTGTAGACATCCTCGATTGAGGTAAGAACCTCCTCTACGGCTTGCAAGTATTCCGGTTCGTTGGGAAAACGGCGTTGCAAGTCGGCCATTGTTTCTTTTGCGTTCATGTCTTATGTCTGTAACTCCTTAGAAAATAGTGATGAAAGGCGGAAACCTTACAATCATTCGTATTTGAGACGGCAAAATTATGAAATTTACACCAATTCACCAAATTTTTCTTCACAATTAACATAATACTGAAATTTTATCCCTACTTTGTGACCTTTATGTCTTTTGATTTTGTTACTTTTGTATCCCTATTCGCGCCCCAGAGGCGTCACCATTGATAAGAATATACTAAAGATGCAATACCAATGAAAGAATTCGAAGTAAAAATCAAGGTTGTTGAGGCTACCGACAATGAGTTGCCCGAACAGCTCCGCAAACTCGTTGACACCGCTCGACAAGCCACCGAGCGCTCTTATGCCCCATTCAGCAACTTCCATGTCGGAGCAGCCCTGCTGCTCAGCAACGGCGAAATCATCTCTGGCTCAAACCAAGAAAATGCCGCCTACCCCTCTGGCACTTGCGCCGAACGCACCTGCGCATTCTATGCCCACTCGACCTATCCCCAAGAGAAATTCGTGGCAATCGCCATCGCTGCCCGCGACACCTCGGGCGAATTTGTCGACGACCCCGTGGCTCCATGCGGAGCCTGCCGCCAAGTGCTGCTCGAATTTGAGAAAACAAGCGGCCAGCCTGTGCGCGTAATCCTGTGCGGAAAGGACCGAGTGTTTATGCTCGATTCAGTACAAGACCTGTTGCCATTGGCTTTTGTCGACTTCGACTGATCATGGTCAAACCGACAAAATTTGGGAGGGCTATCATTCAGGTCTGGCAAGTCGCATTCCAGCCTTTGAATCGGATAGCCCTCCTAATTTATTAAAAGAAGTGGGGTAAGTGTACTTGAATTTTGGTTTTCTCTCTTCTAAAACGGCTGATTTCTCAGATTAGTTCACTAATTTTTACAAATTTTTATTGTTCCATCAGTTAGCCAATGAGAGATTGAAAGTGATGCCGTAGCTGGTATTGGTAGTAGGATACGAACTGGTTGTAACCACCGGAGTATTCACCTGATGAGTCATATATGCCGACAGGGTCAACGCTTTGCTCAGCACATAGCTGGCAGTGAAGTTAAAGCCCAAGGTGTTGGTACCTGAGGTGGGTTGGGTATAATTCTCCTCGATGCGGCGTATCAGTGACATAGTCTTTTGCAGAGAGAAGTCAGCATTGAGAGTCAAGTCGTTGCTGACACCTTTTTGCGAGCCCTTCATCTTCAAGATCGTGTTGAAACCCACAATCTTGTATCCTGCGCCGAGGGTCAAGCCCTTGGTTGTGGCCTCTACCACCTGGCCAGCGCTGGTGTTGAGGGTAAGAGTGCGCTGGTCGCGATACTCGGCATTGAATGTAACATTGTTATTCATCGTAGCGGATACGCCAATCAGCGGAGCGAATTTCTCAGTAATGGCCACCGACGAGATATTGAATGGGGAGGAGGGTATGGGTTCGCCTGTCAATTCGTCAAGCGTAAAACCGAGATTCCCATCTGCGCTCACCCAGTTGAGGAACGATGAATACGACCCTACCGAGTAAGTGCACTGGTAGGCGTGGCTCAGAGTGAACGACTTGAAGATATTGCGCATATTGCCCAGATTGATTAGACCATCATAAGTAATGCGCCAGTTGGGGAGCACTGCCGAGAATGACGGGAACGGATCGAGCCATATCTTGCTTGCATCCGTGCCGGTGTAAGCCGCCACAAATGCCGGAATCAGCACATCGCTCGATGTCTGGCTCACTGTGCCCACTGCTGGGTCAAAAGGATTGCCAGCGTGGTTGGTGCCCTTGATAAAACCCTCATCAGGATAATTCATACCGGAATACTGAGCCTCAACTCGGTCGCGAATAATGGGGATATTGTTGAGCATCTGCTGGAAGGCATCAGAATAATATCCATCCTTGGCACTCGAGCCCTTGAGCGCGGTCTTGATGGCGCAGTGGGTCTTGGTGTATGAGCCACTCAGCGTGGTTGGCATATCAGCATACATAAATTGCATTGACTTCGAGCGGTTGTTGGTGCGGTTGAATGTCAGCTGCACCTTGAATCCCTTGAAGAGTTCAAAGTTGGCCTCGATATTCAACTCATTGGTGTTTGAGTAGACAGCAGGCGAGGTCTGGCCATCATCAGTAATCAGCCAGCCTCGGTCCAGAGCCTTTTGCACATAGCTCTCCCCAGCGAAACCAAAGGCGAAGTCAAGACCCGGAGCCATGGGCCCGTAGTGGTTGGTTTGGCCGAAGATATCGCCAATGTTGGGATTGAACAATGGAATCGACAATTGCTGTGTCTTGCGATACTTGACCGAGACATTTCGAGGCGACATCAAGAATCGAGTCGCATACTCGGCAATGTCAACGATGAGTTTCTTCTCATCCTTGAGCATCTCCTCGATCTTGAATTTCAAGTCGACATCTCCTCGCGTCAGAATCTCTACATTGTTGGCATCAACCACCTTGAATTTCACCGGGTATCGCTGGTTGTCGGTAGTCTGAGCCGACACTTTCACCTTCTTGGTACGCAGATTATGCTTTATGATCAGCGACGTATCTGGTAGTAGCTTGAACGTTCGCTCAAACACTTTCGCCTTTGTCTGTGCCGCGGCTCTGGTTTGTCCCTTGACGGCTGCGCCTTTGCCAACGCGATTTGATGAAGCCTTGGTAGAACCCGAGAAACGCTTCTCCACATCCTTCAAGAATGGGATTTTCTTCCACAGGGATTCGAAATTGACACGGCCGTCAAAATTCCACGCGCCTTGGTTGGCTATGGTATTGCCCAGCTTTTCGCCATCAATGGTAGCGCCCCTATCCCAACGATATGTCGCATTATAGGTGACACTGCCCGTCAAGAAATCCACCACCGGAATCTTAGAAAACGGCGCTTTGTAGCTTGCCGTAAAGGTCTGGTTGTAGGCCCACGGTGTGCCGAGATGTAGAATTGATGACCACACTGTGTCTTGCCACTCCTTGTATTTGTCCGGGAACAGCTTCTTATTTACTGCGCCAGTGGTTTCCTCGATTCGAGCCGAGGTGTTGGTGCTCAACGAGAAGGTAAGCTGCTTGGTGAGACTCCAGTTGAGCGACAACTGGCGGTCCCACAAGAAATTCTTACTCACCGACACCGGCAGCTGGAAATACACATCAGTCTCTGAGCGTGTCTGCATCTCATAATAGTAGCGCGACATCGATGAGAGGAAACTGATATTGTTGGGCAGCCACTGGATTTCCCAGTCCTTAAAGAATTTTAGATTCTTATTCTTGGACTTAATGAAACTGAAAGGCTTCAAGCCCTTGATATAGGGCGAATAGCTGTAGGCCAATGACCCGCGATAGTCGTTGGTGTACTCATATTCGGTGGTGGGATCCATCTTGGTCTGCTTGCTAAACGAGTAATTGATCGTGAAGTTGGCTGGATCCCAAGGCATAGGATTCTTGCTCTGGATATTGAACTTCAATCCAGAGAGCGAGAAATTCTGAATCGTAGTGTGTTCGACTGCGTAAGAATTTATCGAGTCTCGTTCTTGCTTAGTAGCGCAAGCGTCGAGAGCGTCCTTAAGCAGCACATCTTGGTCGAGCGGATTATACTTAGGCGTAGTCTTCTCCTTTGAGATTGAATAGTAGATGGGGGCTTTCAGCTTAACGCTCTCGGGCAAGAATCGGCCCAAGTCGGCTTGCACGGCTACGTTGTACTGATGGTAATCGTCCAAGCGGCGCGAATTGAGGCTTTGGTCTACGCTGCCGAATCCAGCCGTCTCGATATGTACACCAGCATTGATGGTGGCAATGTCTGAGAGGCCCAGATTGACGTTGGCCTTCATAGCCCAGCCGCCCTCCTCGTCAAAGTCGGTAACCTTGAGCTCATTCACCCACACCGTACCGCTCTTGACAGTCGATGCATTGTTGCGAATACCTATAAGCATGATTCTCACATCGCTGAGCGAGGGATTGCCAAGCACTGATATGGTGTTGCGTTCATTGTCCGGATCGCGACTCGAATACAACACTGCATACCCCACGCCCGACTCCTCGTTGCGTTTGGCCGCATTGCGAGCCACCTTAAGGTCAATGAGGTTCTGCAAGTTGAAGTCCATATAGTTGCTCGCTGGCCACACTATGTAGCGGTTGCTCTCTGTGTCGAGATATTGGCCATGGGGTGTAAGTTCCAACGGGATTTCATATTCATAGTAATTAGCCTTGACATCCGAGCCCAAACGCAGGAACAGCGATAGCTGCCCGTCTTGCAAATTGGTGACATCATCTATTAAGGCCTCGGCATGCACCCACATCTGCATGCGCTTGTAGTTGCGCAGGTCAAGCGACGAGGTCTTGTACACGCCGCGGGCATCACCGGCCTGGAGCCCCTCGACTGTCATCGACATTGACTGCTCGTTGAGCTGCACAATCTGGGTCTGGCTCGGGTCTGAGATACGTGTCACTCCGGGAGGCAAGATATAGTTGACTGGTTCGCGCTGGGCATTCTCCTCGATATTCACAACCGAGACATCAAGCGTGACCTCGGCCGGAGAATCATTGCGATTGTTGAGGTTGTAGTCATACGAGCGCCATTCGCCACGCACCAGGTCGAGTGTGGCAAAGCGCAGATAGGTTACATTCTTAAACCCAGTCATAAACATGCGCGCAAAGCGAATGGTGGTGAAGTCGGAGATGCTGCCTACCACCTTCTCGGGCTCTGACAATGGAATTTTGAATTGGTACCATTCCATCTGACGCTGCTCACCATTGCGCAGGGTCACCCACGATACCTGCTTGTCGGTGATGTAATTCTTACCCACTACAAAATCCTCGGGGCGAATCGACACGCGATACTGGTAGTAGCGCTCATATTCGTTGAGGGTATTGTCTTGGTTGATATCCTCGACATCGGGGGTGTTGCGCGAGCTTTGGTACAGCGGCTCGTCAGAATCCTCAGGCGAGAGTGAGTTGCCCTCTACGCCATTGTATCGTTTGTAGCGCTCGATCACGCCCAGGCGCTCATCATCGTAGTCATAGCCGCGATAGAAATGGTAGTTGTCGCCAGCCGGGTCGTTGAATGGCGAGAACGGATCTTGCTCCATCTTTTCAATAGTCGATGACGACAGGCGCTGGCGCAGCTTGTCGAGATATTCGCTATAGGATGGGAACTCAAACTCCATATCATTAGGCAGCCCGTCAAGACCCACGTCTTGAGCCAAGCGCGACCCAGTGTTGTTGTCAAACGAGTATGTCAACGAAGTCTGGGTAGATACTCGGCCCCAAACTGTTTCGGTGAGATACTGGTCATCGCCATCATAAGGGATGCCATTCTCATAGCTCTTCATGCCATCCTTTAGGATATCCTCTGATATTTCGCCAAAGTTGAAATACAGGTCACCACCCTCGGTGTTGGGGTTATCGGGGTCGAGGAATGGAGATAGCAGCCAGAATTGCACATACTCGATATTGCTCGACTCAAAGTTGGTGTTGTCGAGTTTGCGCATTATGCCGCCCCATCTCTTCTCAGGGTTGAGCAGATTGCCCTCACTGTCGATATTATCAGCATCGAGGTTGTAAGGCCCGCGCTCCTCGGGGTAGAATGTGAGGTTGAGGGTCTGTATGGTTGATGACTCGCCGTAGGTGAGGTTACGGCCAGGGAAGATCTCATGGGTCGTAACCTCGCGCACGTAGGGATTGGATAGCTGGTCGAGGTCGCTCTTAATATAGCTCGGAGCGAGCGACGAGTTACGCTGCGTAAACAGGCGGTCGATATAGTACCAGTTG
Organism: Bacteroidales bacterium; assembly: GCA_020860445.1. Classification (GTDB taxonomy): domain Bacteria; phylum Bacteroidota; class Bacteroidia; order Bacteroidales; family Muribaculaceae; genus CAG-873. The sequence continues at coordinate 7,147 of JAJBUH010000253.1, forward strand.
AGCAATGCGCGGTTTTTGCCATAGTCGACATTGTTGCTCAGCGATGCCTCAGGGAACAAAGCATCGCTCGACGGGTCGTAAGGCGTCGATGCCAAGAACCATGAGTACGGCGAACGCAAGTCATAGCTTGTCTGGGTGTATTCAAAGTCGTCGATATACGAGCTGCCTTTGTTTGAACCCGACTTCTGCTGGTGCGGAATCAGCTTGGCATACTCAGCCACCAGACTGATGCTCGATGGCGTGGTTGCATTGACCGTAGGTATCTTGTTGAGCCAGTTGGTAAGCCACATGAATTGGTTGTTGTAGCTCAGGTTGAATCCAATCATCGAGTTGTTGACGGTCTCCTCGCCTATCGCCACTTTTTCTTGCAGCGCCTTCTCTGAGTAATGGAGCAGGGTCGCCCCTATGGTTAGGTTGCGGTTGAATTCATACTGCAAGTCGAGTCCTAACAGTGTCTTTCGCTGCATTGAGAATAGCGACTGGTTCTCAAGCGTCACGCTGATGTTTTGGCCCGAATCGATAATCGACTGATTGGTGATAGTCACGATACCCATCGCGTAGTCAACGGTATAGTCTGAGTTCTCGGTTAGTGTCACGCCCCCAGCTGTCACCACCACCGAGCCGCGAGGCACATTCATGGCATTGAGGCGTATCTGCGACCCGGATGAGGCCTGGTATTCGCCCTCGAGTATGAACTTGTTCTTGTCGGCTATCTGCTTGGCCACGGTTTGGGTCGAGTCATACAGTTCCTGGAACACGTATTGCTCGGCAATAACCGGATTATTGATTTTGCTCGCCAAGTGGCTGCCAAACGGCTCAACCACTGGGAAAATTACCTTGCCGGTCGAAGCTAAGATGGTATATCCCTCAAGGAAATCGAAGAAACCATCGGGATTGGATTCCTGGTTTGAGTCGAGGCGGTCAAGGTTCATGAGCTGCAAGATGGTCTGATTGTTGAGGCCATCGATAGGCAGGTACACGATAGATGTGCCAGTGGTATCGCTCAGATATTTGATGTTGAGTTTGAAGTTGCTTTTCTGAATCTGATAGCCTCCGATGTTGTAGACGTTCTTCATCATCAGCTTCCAAGTGGGCAGCTTGGTCGAGATGGTAGTGCCTCGCAACATCTTGACATACAGGCTCTGAGTGGTGCTGGTGATGTCGCTTGAGAACTCGCCCACCTGGTAGACTGTGCCATTGTAGGTGTATTGAAATGCTACGCCGAGCACCTCGTCGGTGCTCAGAGCCGATTTCAGCGAGATATAGCCGAGGGTCTCGTTGAGGGTGTATTCACTCGATGTCAGCAGGCGCGCGCTCTCAACCTTTTCAAAATCCTTGCCCCCCTCGATTCCATAAGCCGAAAGTGGCGACAGAGCCTGGGTGACATCGCTGATATTGCGTGCATCCGGGTAATCGGTCTTGATGGTGCTGAGCAGGTTGTTGCTGTTGTTGCAAGGCACGGGGTACGACAGGTTTGGCTCCCAGTAGTCATTGGCAAGCACCGAGCTCTCGCCCAAGTCAATGAAGCCCACGATATTGCGCGCCTCATCATACTTGCCGCTTTTGTTGGTAACCCACACCTCGATGCGAGTAATGTTCACGCCCGAACTCACATACGGCAGCTTTGAGGCAAATGTATCGTAATTGTCTCTAAAGAATTGAGCCAAGAAGAAGTGTCGGTTGGCATCGTATTCATCAGCGCTGATCGAGAAATCCGTGGTCTGTACGCCACCCTTTGAGTTTACGGTTTGTGACTCAGAATTTTGCTGCGACACCAGGGCGGTAGCTGTCAGTTTGCCGAATTGCAGTGTTGACTTGATACCGAATAGAGCGGTGCTGCCTCGGATCAGCGACGACCCAGTGGTCATCGACACATTGCCCGCCTCGATGCACTTTACGATGTCGTCTTCTTCGCCTTCGTAGGATAGCTTCAGGTTTTTAGAGTCGAAATCAAATGTAGCATCGGTATTGTAGGTCATGTTGAATTTCATGCGATTGCCGACGCTGGCATTGATGGTCGCTTGTATCTTTTGCTCAAAGTCGAAATATGTCTTTCGGCGCGCCGAGAGCGACAGGGCCGGATTGTCGGTCTTGTTGCTCTTTACGCCCATCGACACTTGCACCGAGCCTTGAGTCTTGAGGCTCACGCCGCCAGGACCAAAAATCTTCTCCAAGGGCCCCAACGCGAAATTCATGTCAAAGACATTGAATGGCTCTTTCTCGGTGTCTTGTACCAAGGCCAGATTTCTCTCCTTATAATATTGCTGCAGCGACTGGCGCAGTTGCCAATTTTCGTATTCCGACTTTGAGAGCATAAAGGGGGTGGCGATGTCAAAATCGCCCACGCGGGTACGGATGATATAATATCCGGTCTCGGGGTCGTATTCGGCTTCGGTCTTGATATTAGACGGGGTGGCCAGGTCGTAGGCCATCTCATCGGCCATCAGTTCTTCATAGCTCTGCGGCACGGTCTGCTGCACCGGGAAGGGCAGCATTATCGAATCCCCTGGCGGCAGGGGCTGTGGCGAGGGATATCCGGCGGGGGCCGGCTGGGTGATAGACGGCTCTATGTACTGGCTCACCAACGGTATGGCCAGCACTGCCGCCACCAGGATGGCCAGCTTGCGTAGGATATGTGTATGTCGACGTTGAGTCTTGTCCATGTTGCATAAGTGGCCATCACCGAGCCCTCGGGCTCTCACCCCTCTTATGCGCAATGTCTACAACATAGTCAGGGCCTTTTTAATGGCCGTTTCTACCTTTATAGCCGGTTCGGCTTCAAACAGCTTTTTAAGCGCCTTCTGGCTTGCCGGCTTGGGGAAGCCGAGCATCACCAGCGCAGCCAAAGCCTCTTCATAGGCTTCTGAGCTTGGCAATGATTTCCCTATTAACGCATCCCCTATCGGTTTTATTTTACCTTTTAGGTCAACAATTATTCTCTGGGCCGTCTTTTGCCCTATCCCTTTCACATTCTTCAGCCGCGCCTCCTGGCCCTGCGATATCACCATCTCAAGCTCAGGCGCTGAGATTGAGGACAATATGATGCGAGCCGTGGCGGCTCCAACGCCCGACACCCCTATCAGTTCGCGAAACAGCGAGCGCTCCCGGTCGTCAATGAAGCCGTACAGCACCCACGCGTCCTCGCGTATCGCCTCGTGTACCAACAACTTGGCCTCTCTCTGGCCCTGCAGGGCCTCGAATGTCGGCACGGTTATATTAAGGTAATAAGCCACGCCCCCGGCTGTCTCGATGACTGCTGAGGTGGGCGTGAGTTCGGCCAACTGGCCCTTTACATATTCTATCATGGTTACTGTGCTTTTGTAAAATCCACGCAAAATTAGTCATTTTCCCGCTATCTTTCACAGTCGAGGTGTAAAAATGACAATTTTCTGAAAATTTTCTGAAGAAAAATTTGGTAGTGTCAAAAATACACCGTAAATTTGCGGTGTCAAAAATACATTACTAAAATCCATGGAACAGAAAATGTATGAGTACAGATACCCCCACCCGGCGTTGACAGCCGATTCAGTGGTCTTTGGCTTTGACGGCCGCGAGCTGCACGTGCTGCTTGTCGAGCGCGGCGGCGAGCCTTACAAAGGCTGCTGGGCCCTCCCCGGCGGCTTTATGAAGATTGACGAGACCATCGAGCAGTGCGCCCGGCGCGAATTGCACGAGGAGACTGGCATGGAGAATGTCTACCTTGAGCAGTTCCACGTGTACAGCGCTGTCGACCGCGACCCCCGAGAGCGGGTGGTAACTGTGGCTTTCTATGCTCTGGTGCGCAAAGCCGACTTCCGCCTCATCGCTGGCGACGATGCCGCCAAGGCTTGCTGGTTCGAGCTCGACGAGCTCCCTCCCCTCGCCTTTGACCATCACGAGATTATCAAGATGGCCCGCGAGAGGATTGTCGAGGTGCTGCAGACGCGCCCCATCGCCTTCAATCTGCTCGACCGCAAATTCTCGATGCCCGAGCTGCAAGCCATCTACGAGGCCATCAACGGCGTGAGCTACGACAAACGCAACTTTGTGCGCAAAATGGCATCCTCGGGCTATCTGCGCGAGGAGGGCCAGAGTTCGACCCCCAACCACAATCGTTGCTCTACTCTCTACAGCTTTGACGAGGACAGGTTTCGCATCGACCGAGCTGCCGAACCTCGCCCAAAGCGCAACCCTTTCAACCCTTAAAATTTAACCCCAACCCCTCAGTTATGAAAACAGAAATTTACAACCTCATCATTCTCGACGAATCCGGCTCAATGCGCTGCGTATGGGATCAGACCATCAGCGGCTGCAACGAGACTATCGACACCATCAAGGCCTCGCAAGCCAAATATGCCGGCGAACAAGACCACTACGTCAGCATCTTCGCCTTCAACTCTGACGGCAAACAGCCTTCGCGCTACCTACTCAAGAACGTTCCGGCCAACGAGGCTAAGGATATCTCGCGCACCGACTTCCAGCCCAATGGCTGCACCCCTCTCTACGATGCCGTAGGCAGCACCCTGGTTGACCTCAAGGCTAAAGTCAAGAGCAGCGAGCTTGCCATTGGTTCGGTGACCATCATCACCGATGGCATGGAGAATAGCTCTAAGCATTACACTCGCCAACAGGTGGCCCAAATGATCGACCAACTCAAGGAGATGGGCTGGAACTTCAGCTTCATCGGCGCAAACATCGATGTTAAGGCTACAGCCGCCTCGCTCAACATCGACAACCACCTCGAGTTCCAGCAGACCGAGGAGGGTACACGCGAGATGTTTGCCCGCGAGCGCGAAAGCCGCATGGCTTACACCGAACGCCTATGTTGTGCAATGGCCGAACCAAGCGAGGACTTTGAATCCGCGTCCAAAGAGACTATCCTCAAGCGTTTCAAAAAAGCATCAAAAGACTACTTCGGCTCCTGACCATTCTCCTCTCTCCCCTTTCCAAAAACCAAAAGCCACAGTAATCTGTTCAAAAACCAAAGTAATCTTTCCAAAAACCAAAAACCAAAGACCATAATGAAGATACTTGGTAACATTGTGTGGCTGCTGTTCGGGGGTCTCGAATCAGCCATCGGATATTTCACGGGTAGCGTGGCCCTGGCGGTGACAATCATAGGCATACCCTTGGCGCTGCAAACATTCAAACTGGGCCTCCTTTGCCTGTGGCCCTTTGGCTCGACTGTGACCCAAGGCGACTGCCCCAGCGGTTGCCTCGCCATCATCCTTGACATCATCTGGCTCATATTTGGCGGTCTGCTCGCCTGCCTCAACCACCTATTCTGGGGGGCCCTGCTCTGCATCACCATCGTGGGCATTCCTTGGGGCATGCAGCATTTCAAGATGGCCGGTTTGGCCCTCGCTCCATTCGGCAAAGACGTCAATCTGGGCTTCTGAGGCCATTTTTCTCTTATTCTTTTCCACTTTTCTCCCGACTACTTTCATTTTTCAATTAATTTGACTAACTTTCCATCTTTAGGGGTTAGTTGGGGAATTCCTACTGTACAGAAG
>JAJBUH010000191.1 GCA_020860445.1 Bacteroidales bacterium
GCTGCGCCATGATCTTTGGCTAAGCCTCAGCCACGGACTTTTGCACATGAGCCGATTTTTCATATTGGTCTTTGGTGTTATGTTTTTGGCTTTTGGAAACATTACTTTCCTTCCATGCTTCATTTTGCGGAATGTATTTAGAAGGTGACTTGCAGGCCGCAGGTGAATTGACGAGCATTGGGGAATTGTCCACTGTCGACACCCTGGCCGAAGACGTCAGAGCAAGTGATATCGGGATCGTAGCCCTTGTATTTGGTAATTGTCAAGAGATTCTGGCCGCTCACGTAGAGACGCAACTTCTCAACAAAGAATTTCTGAGTCAGGCTCTGGGGCAGAGTGTAGCCGAGCATCAAGTTTTTGAGGCGAGCAAACGATCCGTCTTCGAGGAATCTGTCGCAGTAAGTGAGATTGTTGTCGGTCGAGTTGGCATACATGCGCGGATAGGTGTCTGAGGGATTGTCCCACGTCCAAGGATATACATCAGCTGGTATGTTGTCAACGGTGAAGTTGAGCATCGACTGACGCACCGCGTTGTAGATCTTGTTGCCATAGCGTCCGCTCCAAAGCATATTGAAGTCCCAGCCTTTCCAGGAAAGGGTCACATTCAGTCCGGCTTCAAATTTAGGCAGAGGAGAACCGCAATACACACGGTCGTTGGCATCGATTACGCCGTCGCCATTGGTGTCGACATAGCGCACATCTCCAGGTTGGGCATCTGGTTGGATCACTTGCACAGTGCCATCGGCAAGAGTGGTGGTATGGGCGAATACCTCGTCTTGGCTCTGGAAGATGCCATCAAATGGGATGAGGTAAAAATCGCCAATCGAGCGACCAAGTTCGGTGCGATTCGAGCCGTTTGAACCTGCTTCGTAGTATGAGTCACCGAGTGAAAGCACTTTGTTGCGCACTGTCGATAGGTTGGCTGTAATAGAGTAGCTGAAATCGCCCACATTGTCGCGCCAACCGACCACTACCTCGATGCCTCGATTTCGGATTTTGCCATAGTTGGTCCACATGGTTGAGGTGCCAGTGGCCCAGGCTGTACGGATATTGAAGAGTAGGTCGGTGCTTTTTGAGTTGAAATAGTCGACCGAACCGAAGAGGTGGCTGTGGAATAGCTCAAAGTCAACTCCTATGTTGGTTGTTGTCTTTGTTTCCCATCCGAGGTCAACGTTGACGCGCGAGCTCTGGGTGGCCCCGGCGTGTAGGGTCTCATTGCCCGAAGGGCCAAAGATGGCATAGAATCCTTCATAGGGGCCATCGTGGTCGATGTCGGGAATATAGTCATAGTTGCCAAGGGCTTGCATGTCGCCAATCTTGCCCCAACTTCCGCGGAATTTGAGGTTGTTGATCACATCGCGCAGCGATTCCCAGAATGCCTCTTGCGATACTCTCCAACCCAGAGAGAATGATGGGAAGTAGCCTCGGCGATGGTCGGGGCCGAATTTTGAGCATCCGTCAGAGCGGAAGTTGACCTGTGCCAGATAGCGGCTGTCATAGCTGTAGTCGATGCGGCCGAGCCAAGATGTCATGCGGCGCTCTTGCTGCGATCCCCACATATTGTTTTGGGTGCCTACCAGGTCAATTTGCCATAGGTCATCGACCTTTTGGTTATATCCCTGTGCGCTCAGGTAATGCCAATGCACGTCCTCCATGGTGTAACCGGCCAGAACGGTGAATGAGTTTTTGCCTATGGTCTGATTCCAAGTGAGGGTATTCTCAACGATAAGTGTAGCACGGGAGTCGCGAGTGTCGGTGAGCACATTGTCATAGCGCTGTTCGCCCGAGGCCATGCGCATGGTGTAGCAATTGTTGATGGTCTTGTTACGTCCCCACCATGAGTCAAGGCCAACGTTGAGCTTGTAGGTGAGATGCTTAAACAGGGTGAGCTCAGCATAGATGTTGCCTATGATGCGATCATTGACCGAGCGGCTGTCAACTGACTTTTGATTGGCCACTGGGTTGGTGGAGTAGGTGGGAAAGTCGCTGCTACCGTATCCAAATCCACCTTTGCCAGAGGGTTCGTCAGGGTCATATACTGGAATCACAGGGGGCATAGTGAGCGAGTTGAGAAACGAACCTCCATTATAATCTTTGGTATCGGTATGCTGATAGGTGAAGTTTTCACCTATTTTGAATGCGCGGTAGGTTGCATCAGAATTGAATCTCACAGTGTAACGCTCATATTTGGGACCTTCGATTACGCCGGTTTGGTTGTAATATCCCGCTCCAATGGCCATATTGGTGCGCTCGCTGCCTTGGCGATACATGATATTGTAATCCTGAGTGTAGCCGGTACGGTAAGTAGCGTCTTGCCAGTCGGTGTCAGGCAGTGTCCCAGGGTCGATGCCGGCTGCTGGCCAGGCTGCCCCAGCATTGAGGTAGGCTTGCTCGTTGTAGTAGAGAAACTCCTCGGCGCTCTTCATCTTGATTTTCTTGGGCATATCCGAGATTGAGAAGTTGGCAGTGACATCAAGGGTGGGCTTGCCAGCTTCGCCTTTCTTAGTAGTAATGAGGATTACGCCATTGGCGCCACGAGCGCCGTAGATAGCAGCTGCCGATGCATCCTTGAGCACTTGCATGCTCTCTATTTCAGATGGGTTGAGGTGATTGACATCATTGACGATGAGACCATCGATAACATAGAGAGGACCAACGTTGGAAAATGAGCCTATGCCTCGGATTTTGACTGAGGCCATGGCTCCAGGGTTTGATGAGGTGCTGACGCTCACGCCTGGCACTTGGCCTTGGAGCAGGGATGCGATGTCGGCCACAGGATTCTTGCTTGCCTCTTTCATATCGACTACGGCAACTGAGCCGGTGAGGTCGGCCTTCTTCTGTGTGCCATAGCCGATAACCACTAAGTCGTCGAGTTGAGTTTGGTTTTCTTTGAGGGTGACATTGATGAATTGTTTGCCATTGACTGGCACTGTCTGCTCGACATATCCTACATAAGAGAATACGAGGGTACCTTGAGCTGGCACTTTGATTTCGTAGTTGCCGTCATAGTCGGTCACTACGGCGTGAGATTGGTCGCCCTGCAGCTGCACGGCAGCTCCGATCAGGGGTTCCTGGTTGGCATCTGACACAGTGCCTCGCACTATGATCTCTTGAGCTGCGGCCCAGGTGGTACCCATCAGCAGCAGGAGAGATGCCAGCATCAGTTTTAATGTAAAGTAGGTCTTCACGATTGTTAAGGATTTATTGGTTTGTAATTGATTTTGAAATTTAAGGTAAGCGGCAAGGGCTTGTATTCAGGGTGTCGGGATTTCGTTTCCGACGTTGCAAAATTACGGTTTGTGGAGAGGGAAAATCGAAAATATCCTCCCTAAAAACAGAAAAATCCTCCAATCAAAAGATTGGGAGGATTTTCTAAATCGCTTATTTACAATAAGTTGTTAAATAGAGTCGTTTTTTTGAAACGATATTTACATTATTTCAGGTCTATGGCGTGTTTTGCGTTTGGCGTTGCTGAGTGGCATAGTCCTTGGGATTGATGCCGAATTGTTTTTGGAAACACTTTGTGAAATAGCTTGGCGAGGAGAATCCAACCATGTAGCATACCTCTGCCACATTGGCATAGCCCTTCTCAAACAGTTCGGCCCCCTTCTTAAGGCGGTAGATGCGTATGTAGTCGTTGGGGGTCTGGTTGAGGAGCCCTTTGATTTTGCGGTAGAAAGATGTGCGGCTCATGCCCAGGGAGTCGAATACATCGTCCATTGAGAAATCAGGGTTGCTGTAATTCTCTTGGATGATGGCATTGAGTTGTTCGAGAAATTTTGTATCTACTTCACTCAGACCGGCATCGCGCGGAGTGTCGGCTGTCTCAATCTTTTGGCGCAAGCGTTCGCGATTACGCAGCAAGGCTGAGATTTGGGCAAGCAGATACTCGATGGCAAAAGGCTTCTCAATGTAGGCATCGGCTCCAAGTTGGAGACCCTCGAGTTTGTCGCGCATGCCAGTCTTGGCCGTCAGCAGGATCACTGGGATATGAGAATATTTCACATTGCTACGCAGTTTCTCCAGGAATTGGAATCCGTCCATCTCTGGCATCATCACATCCGACACAATGAGGTCGACATACTCTTGGTCGAGCACTTTCAGAGCCTCTAATCCATTGGTGGCAGTGACCACACGGTAGTTGTGGGGCGATAGGCGCTTGACAAGCATTGCAAGCATCTCCTCATTGTCCTCAACCACCAGGATTGTATTCATATCTTTGTTGCGTTTGATCAGATACTCCAGGTCTTCGACTTCGTTTACATCGAGGTCTGCGGCACTGTCGATAGGCACGGTCAGAATAAAGGTGTTCTCTGTAAGTGCCTCACCCATTACCAAATAACCATCATGTAGACGAGCCAAGCTGCGAGCATAACTCAGGCCAATGCCTGTGCCCGGTACCGATTCCGACCCGGCACGGTTGAACATTTCGAATATCTGCTCTCGCTTGGTTGGGTCTACGATTTCGCCATCGTTGGTGACAATCACTTGGAAGTTGGGTCCATTGGTGCGCAATGTCACTGTGATTATGCTTTCGCCATATTTGAGGGCATTGGTAAATAGATTGGAGAGAATCTTAGTGATGGCTTCTGGGTCAACCATGGCTATGACTGGTTGCTCAGGCAGATTTAGAGTGAGTTTGAAACCTCCTGACTGAATTGTCGGTTGGAATCGGTTTAGAGCCGCTTGAATCAGATCGTTTATATTGGTCTGGCGCTTGTGGATTTGGAATTTGCCATTTTCCATCTTGCGGAAATCAAGCAATTGGTTGACCAAGAGCAGCAGACGATCCACATTAAGATTGATTACATCGAGGTTCTCTTGCACATCATGGTCTTTCTTGACTGTTGCAGAGCGGAATACATCGTCGAGCGGAGCTTTGATCAGAGTGAGAGGGGTACGGATTTCGTGGGCTACATTGGTGAAAAATTTGATTTTGCTGTCATAAGCCTCGCGTTCTTGCTCTTGACGTGAGCGTTCCAGGACTTGCTCATTTTTGATTTGGCTGCGCCTACGGTAGTAATAGATTATTGCCGCCATCAACAGACATAGCAAAGCGCCATAGGAGATGAAGGCCCACGGAGTGAGGTAGAAAGGGGTTTTAATTACAATATCCAGAGTAAGTTCGGGTCCTTCGGTCTGGGTCTTTTCATCGATGGCTCTAACTTGCAGTTGGTATTTGCCATAAGGCATATTGGGATAAGCCAATTTAGCCTCAGATAGGGTGGTGTATCTCCAATCGCGGTCAAGTCCGGCCATGCGATATTTTATAGGCGCGTTGGCCAATGCACCATATTTGAGTAGGGCAATGTCGAATATAAGTGAATTTTGGTCACTCCTAAGGGTCAACTTCTTGGTAGTAGAGATGCTTTCTGTGATAGGGGAATATTCATCGCTGGGCAGGAGCGGCTTATCGAATAGAGATGCTTGCGAGATAATGGGTATTGGCAACTCTTCGTCATATCTCTCCAAGGCAGGGTCGAAGGCTATCAAGCCATCGATAGTGCCAAAATAAATCTTGCCCGAGCGCGACATCAGGGAGGAGGCGTAATTAAATTGGTTGTTGGTCAAGCCGTCTTCAACAGTAAAGCGCAACTGACGTTCGGATTTGGGCTCGATGCGGTACAGGCCTCGGTTGGTAGTAGCCCAGTATATGCCGCTTTGGTCTTCAATCAATTGGTAAACTATGTCAGTGATATTATGGCGCTTGGCGAACTCATCAGTGAAGGCATCAGACTGTACATCAAGGCTCGTGAGGCCTTCGCTGGTCATCACCCACAGAGTGCCCTCCATGTCTTCATAAATTCCGATTATTCGGTCGCTGCCCAGTCCGTTGGCAACAGTGTAATGTTTCCAAGTGTTTAGACCAGCTTTACGACAGTAGAGGCCCGAGGAATATGTGCCGACCCATAGGGTGCCATGGGTGTCTTCTTTGACCACATAGGAGAAGATGTCTTTCAGCGCAGGCACAGTCTCGAAATATCCCGTTGATCGGTTATAGGTCTGTAGACCAGATATGGTGCCGAAATATAAGTCTCCAGCTCTGGTACGGCAAATTGAAAACACGTAGTCACTGACCATGCCTTTGCCGTCAGCCAAGGTGATTGAGCGTATCTTGCCAGTGGGTAAGTTGTAGATTTTCAAGCCCTTTGAGAATGTGCCAATCCACAAATCCTCGCCATCGATGCATAAGCCATGCACATTGGTGAAATCATCGCTTGCCGCGATGTGTTTACACTCTTTTGTCTGAGGATTGAAGCAACTTAGGCCTCCATCTTCTGAGCCGATCCAGATATTGCCATCGGTGTCTTCACACAGTTCGCGCACTCGCTGGCCGGAATTGGCGTAGAGAGAATTGCCCTTGTAGTATTTCTCAAAAAACATTGATTGGGGATTCATATAGTCCAATCCTCCAAAGTAGGATGTCACCCATACGCCGCCATCCCTGTCCTTTAGCAAAGAATATAGGGCATTGTCGCTCAGCGAGTAAGGATCGAAATAGTTATGCTGGAAATGTTTAGTGGTGCGTCTCAAGAAGTTGTAAATGTAAAGTCCTTGCTCAGTGGCAATCCAAATCTCTTCGGGGCTATAGCAAAGAAAATCTCGGATGTAAGGCACTTGACCGTCTTGGTCGGCAACAAACACTGGGGTGGCTTGGCGAGTAGCGCGGTCGATGCTGTACAAACCGCAATTGTCGGTAGACACCAGCATGGCGCCAGCATTGGTCACCAAACCACTAATTACGGCTTTGTCAAACAGTGGATGAATCGAATCTCCATGAATCTGTCGCAGTGACGAATATGTCGCATCGCTCACATACAAGCCATGCCCATAGGTGCCAATCCACAGGTTACCCTCAGGGTCAATGGCCAAGCGATATATGGCTCCCAAACCCTTTTGTCGGCTATCAATTACCAATTGCAGACTCCTGGATACAGGGTCATAGTCGTATATGCCGTCCACATCGACCCCTATCACTATGTGGCCCGATGGATGAGTGGTTATGGCGTTGATTTGAGTGGTTGGGACTGCTTGGTCTTGACCGATGATTTCTGAAAAGAATTGTGTGCTTTCAGTTGCGGGGTCATAGATGGCTGCCCCAGCGTTGGTGCCAATCCAAATCAGACCATCGGCCGACTGATAGAGCGAGGTAACTGTAGAACCTGGCAAGTGACGGAAGTGTCGGAATCTAACTCCGTCAAATCGGTCTACGCCCAAATTAGTGCCTACCCAAATGAATCCGGCTTGGTCTTGCAGAACACAGCTCACTGTGTTCTGAGCCAGTCCAGAGTTGGCGTTGAAATGGTTGAAATACAGGTGCTGTCCAGTAGCGGCAGAAGCTGCCCCCGGGTGTAGGAGCAGCGTCAGCAGGGCTACGCATATAAGAAACGTATCTCGTCGGTTCATGATGAATAGCTCAAGGTAAGTATATGTAAACGAACTCTGGAAACCCTTTATTGTCTGTTGCCCACCGTCAAGATCCCAGATTGGGGGTCTATGTCGATTGGGTCAATAAATACTACGCGCTCTTCGGGGTTGTCGGCTGTGCGACCATGATACACGCAATAGAGCTTGCCATCTTTGGGATTGGTAAGGACCATATTGTGGCCAGTACCCATCACGTTGCCGCCACTGCTAACATTTTCTTGCAGCACTGGGTTGTTGTCGGCTTTTATGAATGGGCCGAGGGGGTGGTCAGCGGTGGCATAACCCACGGCGTAGTGGGCTCCGCCGTAATGGTTGGCCGAATACATTATATAATAACGGTTGCCATAGCGGAAGGCGAAACTGCCCTCGGTCCAGCGGCGATTGACCTCATGGCTTGTCACTGAGCGGCTTTCCCATTCGGCCTGGGCATCATCGATTTTTGTAGGTGGGCATAAGAGCAACTGTGGTTCGCCGATGATGCCTGAGAAATCCGGCTCTAACTCCACGCCATAGACCCAACTCTCTTCTACCTCTTGGCAGAAACCGTCTTGGCGAGCCTGGTCAGCTATCTCGCTTTCGACTGGATGCTTGTAACAGCAGCGTGAGAAATAGAGGTATTGTTTGCCCGAGGCGTCATCAAACAACACATTGGCGTCTATCACGGGATATGGAGCAGTGAAAATTGGGCGATCAAATAAGTCCTTGAATGCCCCAGCGGGGTTGTCAGCCACAGCCACTCCAATTTGGAAATTCTCAGCCTCTGCTTGACTTTCGCCGTATAGTTGACCTACGGGATTGCCTTTGGCATTTGCGCTGTAAAGCATATAGTATTTGCCTCCGCGCTCATACACCTCGGGAGCCCAAAAGCAGTCGACATTCCATTGGTCGGCTGCACCGCCATGATAGACTTGTCCGCAAGGCTCCCAATTTTTCATATCGTCAGATACGTAAGCCTCAAAGCCGTCGGGCAGAGACGTGCCATACATATAGAAACGGCCATCGTTGGCGGCAAGCACAAAGGGGTCGCCAAATTTCACGTCAATGGTTTGTAGACTTTCAGTCTCATAGCCATTGGTGCTCTTTTGTGAGCATCCAATTGTTGTAAGAGCTATCAAGCCGAGAGATATTAGAGGAATAAACTTCATGATATTTAAATTTTCTGATGCAAAATTACCTCTAATTTGTCCTCCGACCCGAAATTATACTCTCAAATATGATAAAAATCCTCCCAAAGGGGAGGATTCAGTCACTCCAGGACTATTTTTTTCTGGAAATTTCCATCTCCTGAGTTTATATTATTTGATTGTGAGGTTTTTGATGGATTTGAAGGAGTAGGGGAGTTGCCATTGTGGTTGGGGCTCGGGAGCGTCCCAGCGCATGGATACGCCATCGAGGGTGAGGCGGTCAAGGCCCTCAAAGTGCCAACCGTGGCAAGCGCGCTTGTCGATCTGGGGCTCGGGTACCATCGTCATGCTCACATTTTTGAATGTGACATTGCTGATGGGGCCGTCAAAAGCTTCGCCACGGATTCCGCTCATACCTTGGCATTGGATGTTCTCAAAAGTCACGCCATCGATGCTTCCAGCGCTTTCAGCCTCAGGGCGACGATACACGATGAGCCATACTGGGTCGCCATTGCCCCACCAGAAGGTTTCCTTGCGCTCGCACCTCACCGTCATGTCACGAAATGTGACATCGCTCACCTTGCCACCATCGCGAATGATCATATTCAGTCCACGATTGGCTCCCTCAATCACGCAGTCATGGGCCAGGATGCGCTGGAAATCGGCATGGCTCTCGGTGCCAAGCTTGAGAGCGGCACTGCTGCTGCGTAGCCAGCAATCCCATATTTCCACGTCAGAGCAGGGCTCAGTGCGACCGTTGACTCTGGTGGTCTTAAGGCACAGCGCATCGTCGCCAGTGTCGATGTGGCAATTCCACACTTTCACTCCTTGGCATCCATCGATGTCAAGTCCATCGGCATTCACTCCGTTGTGGGGATTGCTGTAGATATTCAGCCCCGATACCTCCACATTGCGGCACCACTGCAAGTGGGCTGACCAGCCATTGGCCTCGGTAATGGTAAAATCCTTGAGTTCCACATCCTCGCAGTCAATCAGATACAGGCCGCTGGTGTATGGGGCCACTTTGCGCCATTTAGTGTGGTAGTCGGCACCCGACAGGGCTGCATTCTGCACCTCGCGCCCTGTGATTGAGTCATGGAGGGTAGTGAAGGGCTCGCGCTGATACGTCACTCTGTGGGCACGGCCATGCAGCTGGCCCGGGCCCTCTATGGCGATTCCCTTTGCCCCAACGGCTCCAATCAGAAATTGAGCCTCTGGCATATCCCCAGCTCCTCGGGGCAGAGTGGCATAATCCTCGCATCTGCGGCTGGCATACACTGTAGCCCCTTCGGCAAGCCGCAGCCTCACATTATCCTTTAGCATTACGCTGGCGCACAGATATTCTCCAGGGGGCACGGTCACGGTGCCTCCGCCAGTCTCTGAGCAGTAATCAATAGCTCGCTGAAATGCCTCAGACGACAGCCCCAGCGTATCAGCCCTGGCGCCAAAATCCATCACATTCGCATCCTCAGCCCTCAGCCAGAAGCTCCACACAATGGCAATCAAAAGTGCACTAATCAATCTTTCCATAGTCACTTTTTAGTTGATTTATAATTACAGATATCTATTACTGTAGACCTCACGATAAAGCATGTGTCCTTGAAAATCACACTTTAGGTAGATGGTATTGTGTCTTTATTGACCCCGGTAGGGCGGTTGAGGTAATGCTTAATCTTTGAGGGTGCCAATGGGTACGATGTAGATATCATCGGTACGACGATAGGCATAATCCCCAACTGCTGTGAGGATCATCTTAAAGGCCGGGGCTTTCATTCGGGTGGTATCGATGATCTTTTCCATCATGGTCAGCGTCTTTATCCCTTCTTGGATTAATTTATCGCCTCCCAACTTGATTTCCACCAAACCATAGTTCCCATTTGGAAGATGAATTACGGCATCGCATTCCAGACCATTGCTGTCGCGATAATGAAATACTTCGCCGCCCATAGCTTGGGAATAGACACGAAGGTCGCGGATGCAAAGGGTCTCAAAGAATAGGCCCATAGTCTCCAAATCATTTATTAAATCTTTAGCTGTAGCCCCTAAAGCCGATGTGGCTATTGAAGGATCCACAAAATAGCGCGTATCAGAGGTGCGTATAGCGGTCTTGCTGCGGAGATTTGGATTCCAAGCTCGAGCATCTTCTACCACAAATATTTTCTTTAAGGCTTCTATGTAGGAGTATATAGTGCCCTCATCCATCGCATCAGTCTCATTGCTGATTATATCTTTGCGGATTGCTGTAATGGGGGTTTGGGAGCCTTGAAAACGTGCGAGCGAACGCATTATACGCTTTGCGCGGTCAGCGCTTCGGTTTACCCCATCCACACGCGATATATCAGAATTTATTACAGCCTTAAAGTAATTCTGACTTATTCGATAGGATAGGTCTGGTTTCTTATCTATAGCTCCGGGCCAGCCTCCTCGACAAATCAAGTGGGCTATATCTTCAATACTCAAGCGATTTGTACCCTCGATGGCTTTATTATCGAACAAATCCTTTAGGCTCACTTCCCCCGAAGACTCACCAGATTCCCACAGTGACATTGTGCGCATGGTAAGCCAAGAAAAGCGTCCGGCCCCGGAATGCCTAATTTTAGATTGGTCAGCTGGCACCGCCGATCCTGTGAGGATATATTGGCCATCACCTTTGTTATGATCCACCATGAATCTTATTGTGTCCCACAGTTGAGGGGCAATCTGCCATTCGTCGATGAGGCGAGGCTTTTCACCATTTAGTAGGAGTTTGGGATTGATGGTGGCCAGCTGCAAGTTTTGGTCAATAGTAGAGGGGTCGTCCATATACAGAATGCTTTTGGCTTTCTGCTCGGCGGTTGTGGTCTTACCGCACCATTTAGGACCTTCAATTAGCAATGCGCCGCTACATTCTAATTCTAAATCCAATAGCGTATCCACTATTCTTCCTCGATATTTTTCCATGACTTGAGTCCTTTTTTTAGTTCTTTCTGCAAAGGTACGAATAAATATCGAATTATCAAACTTTTATCAAAATTTTTCGGTGAATTGTGGCGTTTTCGTTCGGTGAATTGTGGCGTTTTCGTTCGGTGAATTGTGGCGTTTTCGTTCGGTGAATTATGAAATTTACATTCGGTTCGTTGGTGTCGTAATCGACTTTTTGGGATGAATATCAGGATTCAAATTGACTTTTTCAGGGAAATTTCGGGATTTAGCTCGGTAAAGGAGGAGATTATGCAGTCGGGATGAGAGGCTTGGAGGGTGGGTAGGGAGCTGTTGCCGTAGGTGACGGCGCAGGTGAGGCAGCCAGCTCCTTTGCCCATAAGGATATCTACAGGAGCATCACCCACTACGAGGGTCTCTTTGGGATTCCAACCAAGTTGGCTTAGGATTTTCAACACTGGTTCTGGATCGGGTTTGCCTTTCGTCACATCATCACCGCCCACGGTCATGACGATGCAGTCGGTGATGCCCATCGAGGATACGAATTCATCAAGGGAGGCTCGGCTGCGACTGCTGGCAATGGCCAAAGGGTGGCCTGATTGGTGGAGAGCTCGCAGAGTGTCGATTACACCCGGATATGGAGTAGCAACGCCTGGGAGGTTGTTTCGGGCAAAAATGCGGCGATAAGTAGCGGCATATTCGGGACCTATGCCGGGATGGCCTGGGTAAAGGTAATCAGCCACTTCTTCCAGTCTGATGCCGATAGTGGCTCGACATTCCTCTTCAGTCCTTGCGGGCAGTCTCATTTCCTCAATGGCCTGAGCCATGGTAATGAGAATCACCGGCGCCGTGTCCATCAAAGTTCCATCAAAATCAAATATATAGTTTTTGGGGTTCTTTTGCTCGGTCTTTAGGCGCTTTTGATAAGCTTTAAGACGTTTTTGCCACGCCAGTTTCGCCGCTTTAGCCTTTGCCTGACGCCTCGCCTCATAATCCTCGAGCTGCCGCTCCAAATAATTGTCCGCCATAATCAATCCATTATTATCTTCGCCACCACAAAATTACTCTTTTTCCTCCATTTATCAAAATCTTCAGAAAAAATTTATTGGAATCTCTAACCTAAATTATTCATACCCCGGTACTAAAATTGCATAAAAAAAGAGAAC
>JAJBUH010000242.1 GCA_020860445.1 Bacteroidales bacterium
ATAGACAGGCCCCCACCCATCATTTTCCCCTCCAAAAATTTTGACATAAAATAAATATTGACTATTTTTGCACTGCCATCGGCAAATCCCTCTGAAAATCCTTACCCATTGCCATTGCAGACTGCCTAATGAACAATACCCAAGATAAAATACGCGCCTATTTTGACCGCAACCCCAAGCTGCATGTGCTATTCGTTTTTGATGCTTTGGGAGGGCTTCAACCCGAATTAGAAGATGTCGACTGGGGTGACGACTACATATACCACACCTTCGACGGAGCCTGGCTCAACGCCAAATACAATATCGAAAAGACTTGGGCGGACAAGCGCATCATCCTCCTCTTCCCATCCTGCTCCTGCCCAACGACCGAAGAGGCCAAGCTCAACTTCCCCCTCCTCGACCTGCTCCGCGCCAACCTCGAATACAAAGAGGACGACTACGCCTCATTCATGCAGACCTACGGCATCCCCGACAAATACCGCGCTCTGGTAATGCGCAATGTGCAAGAGCTGCAATCAACCCAAGTGGCAGCAGTAATGGAGAGCCACTACACCCCCGACGCCTTCAACGAAGACGCCTTTACCCGTGGCCTACTCTCCGTTTACCTCGGCCAACGCAACGTGCTCGACTGGTCAACCCTGATATGCCGCCTCATCATCCTCGGCGCAGACCCCGACACCAAGAAATGCACCGACACATTCTTTAAGATCGAGCGCAACCAAGATGTCAAGAAGCAGCTCGACAAAAAGCTCACCGACCTGTTTGGCATCAGCTACAATCCCAACACAATGGAGAAGATGCGCCCAATAGCCGAGGTGCTAAAATACAACTGCATCACCCAACTCCTCGATTCCAACCCTGCCGACGACTATCGCCAGCTCAAGGTGCGCAGCAACCTCGCCATCGAGGCTCTCAACCGCATCTACGACACCGGCATGACCGACAGATTCCTCAGCCCAAAGTTCGGCGATGCCATGCGCACCCTCGGCACCAACATCCGTGAGAGCGAAATCATCTCCACCTACGGCGTAGACGCGCAATATTTCTACATGACCGATGCACTGTGCTGGCCCATCTTAGAAGAACTAATCCAGCAACATCTCCTTTCCGACCCCGACCAAGTGCTTGAGCGAGTGCGCAGCCTAAGCCTTAAGTTGCCGCAAAAAGGCGATGCCCAACTCGCTATCGCCCAAATCGAACAAACCGCCCTATATTACAGCCGCGTAAAAGCCATCTCCACCCTCAAGCTCAACACCCCCAAGGAGTATGTGCAGCGCTACACAACCGAATGGCATCTCATCGACCAGCATTACCGCCTGGCCTTAGAGGCCTCACACCGCTTGGCCCTCCGCGATGTGCCTATCAGTCAAGCTCTGCATCAAGCCAAAACCGCTCTTGACACCGACTATGCCAAATGGTGCAACCTGCTCAATCTTGAATGGATGCAATGCTTGGCCGAGCGGGGCGATGGCTTCGATTCCCTGTCTCTGAAAAAGCAAGAAGATTTCTTCCAAAACGAATACGATGCTACCACCAAGCAGGTGGTGATCATCAGCGATGCCCAGCGCTACGAGGTGGCTGCCGAACTGATGAAAGAATTGGCCAAGACCAAGCATTTCGCCACAATCGAGCCATACCGCGCCATGCTCCCCACGGAGACCAAATTCTGCAAGCCTGCCATGCTCCCCCATCACCAACTGACCCTCAGCGGTGCCGATATGATGGTCGATGGCCAAAACCTCGACCGCTTGGACGCCCGCAACGCCCACATCGAGATGTTCAAGAAGGGAGCCAAGTGCGTCAAATACGAATATGTGATGAAGATGGACCGAAACTCGCGCCGCGACCTCTTCAAGCGTCCCTTAGTCTACATATTCCACGACACAATTGACGAGGCTGGCCACGGACAAAATCCTATGGAGGTTGTCAGCGCGTGCCGTAAAGCCGTAGAAGAATTAGCAGCCCTCGTGCCATCGCTCCATGCCACATGCAATGTGGTAAATGTGATGATCACCTCCGACCACGGCTTCATCTACAACGACCAGGAATTTGAGGAGAAAGACAAGCACTCGGTCACCGACAATTGCATCGAAAAGAAAAGCCGCTACCTGCTCCTCAAAAACGATACCCCCATCGATGGTCTGCGAGTAATGCCCTTGGAGCAAGTCTCAGGCATCCAGGCCCCATCGCCCACTTATGTGGCCACGCCACTTGGCACCAACCGCCTCAAAGCCAACGGCGGTTACAACTTCGCTCACGGCGGCGCAGCCCTCCAAGAGATGATTATACCGGTGATAAAGAGTTATCGCAAGCGCACCGAAAAGACCGAAAAAGTAGGCGTAGAACTGCTCCCCCGCAATCTGCAAATCGTTAGCAGCCGCCTTAAGGTGCCCCTTATCCAATCCGAGGCCACCAGCATGACCTTGCTGCCTCGCACCGTAGTCTGCGTACTGGAATGCGACGGCAAGGAGGTTTGCCAGCCACAGACCGTGACCCTCGATAGCGCGGATGCCCTCAACGCCACCAGTCGAGTGTATGAAATAATCCTTACGCTCAACACCAGCGTTCAGGCCTCAATCCTGCAACTGCGCGTCTACGACAAAGAGGACACCGATCGCCTCAACCCCCTGCTCAAAGAAAATGTAACAAACAAAACCCTCATAGAAAATGATTTCGATTTCTAAACCTACCGACATCGACACCACCCTCCAGCAAAAGATCATGAATGCTTTTATGGGCAAGGTGGTGCGCAAAGACCTCGCTTTTCAGGTCAAAGGCGGCCTGCCCGTGCCGACTTATGTCTTGGAATACCTATTGGGCCAATACTGCGCCAGCGATGACGAGGTAATCATCAACGAGGGATTAGAGAAGGTAAAGCAGGTGATACAGAACAACTATGTGCACCGCGCCGAAGATGAAATCATTAAGAGCCGAATCCGTGAGCAGGGGCGCCATCGAGTAATTGACAAGGTGACTGCCTCGCTCAACGAGCGCACCGACGAATACGTGGCCTCATTCGCCAACCTCGGCCTCCATGGCGTGCCTATCGAGACCCATTATATCAAGGAAAATCCTAAACTGCTCTCCGGCAACGGTGTATGGTGCATCATCACCGTGGGATACATCGGAGGCGAGGATGTCAAGCAGCGCTGGGAAATCCAGACCCTCAAGCCGGTGCAAATTTCGCGCGTCGATGTTGACGAATATGTTAGCCACCGCTCAGAGTTCACCACCGAAGAGTGGATTGACTTCTTGATTCACACCTGTGGCCTCGACCCGGCTCCCCTCAACCGCCGCGAGAAATTCATAACCCTTGCTCGTCTGCTGCCCCATGTCGAGAATAATTTCAACTTTGTCGAGTTGGGTCCCAAAGGCACTGGCAAGAGCCACATCTTCCAAGAGCTGTCGCCCTATGGAGTACTGGTCAGCGGCGGCGATGTGACTGTGCCTCGCCTATTCGTGAGCATGTGCGGCAAGACTGAATGCATGGGCTTGGTGGGATACTGGGATGTAGTAGCCTGGGACGAATTTGAGCAGCAAAAAGGGCGCAGCGTCGATGCAAAGCTCATCGATGTAATGCAGAATTATCTGGCCAACCAAGCCTTCAACCGTGGACGCGGTCGCCACGAGGCCTCCGCCTCGATGGTATTCGTTGGCAACACCAAGCATACCGTGCCATTCATGCTCCGAGAGAGCCACCTGTTTGAATCGATACCCACCTCCTTCATCAAAGGTGCTTTCCTCGACCGCATACACCTATACAATCCGGGCTGGGAAATCAAGCCTCTGAAAAAGAACAGCTTCTCAAAGGGCTATGGCCTTATCACAGACTACATAGCCGCCGTGCTGCATGGCCTTCGCAATCGCGACCTCACTGGCGTGCTCAAACAATACGCCAAATTTGACGACTCTCTCACCGAGCGCGACCACAATGCCATACGCAAGACATTCAGCGGCCTCGTCAAGCTGCTCTACCCCGACCTGAAAATGACCCAGGAAGAGGCTTACGAGCTGGTCGATTTCGCCGCCGAGATGCGCAAGCGCGTCAAGGATCAATTGCCCATCATCGACCCGACATTCGAGCCCACCACATTCCGCTATAAAAAGCCTGGCTCCACCGACTGGATATATGTTGAGACCCTCGAGCGCGTCAGCAACGATATGCCATCTCAGCCAACAGCAGCCGAAGCTGCTCCCGTAGACGATGCCGCTCCGCAGCGCGAACGCCGACCCCGCATCCAAGCCCTGCCGCAGGGTCGCCGCGCATTCCGCCTTGGCCAGACTGGCGTGACATATAAGAATCTCTTTGCCGACTACCTCAAGGATGCCAAAGAGATTACCATCGAGGACCCCTATATCAAGGTGCCTCATCAGCTGCGCAATCTGGTTGATTTCATGGGCATGCTCATCGACACCCGCGATGTCAACGGCCTGAATGTCAATCTTGTGACCAAAGGCCACGACGACAACGAAAAGCACGCCGAGCTCATCGACAACCTCGATACCGTCAAGGACGATATGGATACCTACGGCATCGATTTCAACTACTCGTTCCGCGATTTCCACGACCGCTGCATCAAGACCGATGATGGCTGGACCATTTCGCTCGGTTCTGGCCTCGACATCTACGAGAAGTCTGACAATTTCACCCTCGCCAGCCTCCGCCAAGAGCGTCGCAAATGCCGCGAGTTCGCCGTAATCTACACCAAAGACTAACCAAAACATAATTTTGAAATTAAATGATAAGTAAGTTTAACCACAGATTTACACAGATTTACACAGATGCCATCCGGATGGTCTGTGACATCTGCCAGCGCCTTGGCGCTCTATGAAATCTGAAAGTTCCCATCTAAGGCATCTGTGTAAATCTGTGTAAATCTGTGGTTAAACTCCATACCATTTAATGTGAAAAAGATAAGTAGATTTGATGAAAGTTAATAGCGCATATACGGCGGCGATAACCGGCGCTGGTTTCCTGTTTGAGGAGACCAATGCCCTGTTGCCGTTGCTCCTATCCCCCGACCGCGCCCCCTTGCTCAAAGATGAGATAGCCAACAATCGCCTCCTCCACATCAACGCTGAGACTTCCCGGAAAAGAGCAGTCGCTGAAATATCGCGCCGCTTCGATGCGATGCCTCTCTCCTTTTGGCAAGCCTACGCCGAAATGACCGAGGATGAGCAGCGGCTTGCCTTATTCCTCGTAATGCTCAAGACCTACAAGATACTTTTTGACTTCCACATCGATGTGACTATGCGCCAATGGCGCTCAATCAGCAGAAGCATCACCCTCGATGACCTGATGATGGAATTCAACGAAATATCTGCCCGTGATTCCTTTGTCGATTCTTGGTCTGAGAATACTAAAGACCGTGTTGCCAGCGCCTACCTGGCCCTCTTGCGCAAAGTCGGGATGCTCGACCGCGACAATCAGCTCTCGGCTGTCAAGGCCGACAATATGGACTATTACTTGCGCATCGGCGAACCATGGTTTTTAGACGCTTGTCTGCTCTCACCTTACGAAATTGAACAAATCAGAAAGGAGGCTGCCGAATGACTGTGCAAGAACTATACGCCAAGCTGTGCGACCCTCGCTTCCAAAACCCCGAGGACGGCGACATATTCTACAATTTCTTCATCTACCAGTATCCAGCCGACAAGGAATATGAGATGCGCCAACAGATCGAGGAGTTCCAGACTAATCTTAAGCGCCCATCCAACTATGTCGATGTGCTCACCCTCAACCTCTTTGACGAATTTTGCGCCTATCTCGACAACCAGCGATTTCTCAAATACCCCTCGATGCTGCAATACCTGCTCGAACAAGAGCGCACCCAGCCCGACAAGGCCGACAAAGTGCAATCGACCCTCGAGCGCCACGCCCATAGCGAGAAATTCCTGCGCTATCTCCACGAGCGCATCATGCAGCACATCTCAATCGACGATGAGTATCGCCGCCCTTATGTTTTCTTGCATGGCATAGGCTCAATGTTCCCCTATCTGCGCGTCAACCAATTGCTTGCCGCTTATGAGGATTACAACGAGACCGACAAATACCGCATCATCGTGTTCTATCCCGGCCATCGCGAACAAAACTCCTTCAGACTATTCGACACCCTTAGCGACCACCACACCTATCGTGCCACCCTCCTAATCAACGAGTAATTAACTCATCCGGATGGCATCTGTGGAAATCTGTCGGCGCGACTGCGCCTCTATGGAATATATTGTTCCCATGGTTGAATCTGTGAAAATCTGTGTAATCTGTGGTTAAAATCCATATTAAAATTTTAAATTACAAGTTATCTATCCTATTCATTAAGAAAGAAATATGAAATTACAAGAATTGTATCAGAAGCCGATTACGAGGCCGGTCAATCCTGCTGTTTCTGCCACAAAATTAGATACCAAGACCATCGAGACCGAAATCGATGAATACGTTTTCACCGATGAGATTCTCAACGGCCTGTACCGCATACTCGATGCCATCAAGAACAATGCCCCCTACGACCATGTGGGCATCTGGATTGATGGCTACTATGGCTCAGGCAAGTCCCACTTCCTGAAATACCTCGACTACTGCATCACCCCCGACAACCGCGATGCCGCGCTCGAGCGCCTATTGGAAACTGTCCGAGCCATCGACCCGATGGATAGCGGCCACAACCTGCAATTCAGCTACCCTCAGCTCGTCAACATCGCCAAGTGGCTCAAGCAAGCCACCATCGACACCTGCATCTTCAACCTCGAGACCTCATACAACGCCCAGACCGACAAGAAAAAAAGCCTTCTTGCAAGTGTTCTGGGATGAGTTCAATGGCAAGCGCGGTCTCAACAAGTTCAATCTCACCCTCGCCCAGCTCCTCGAGAAACCTCTGATGGAGCGCGGTCTGCTCGATGCCTTCAAGGAGCGCATCGCCGAGATGGGAGGCAATTGGGATGACCCCAACGAGGCTGCCGACATCGTTGACCAAAGTCTTGAGACCGTGGTGGATATCGCCAAGGATATCAATCCCCAATTTGATGCCCAGGCCCTATACAACCATATCGACAAGCGCGACTATGCCGTATCGATCGAGCGATTCGGCATGGAGCTCGCCTCATATCTTGCCGACAAAGGTCCCGACTATCGCCTGATTCTCCTGGCCGATGAGGTGAGCCAATTTATCAACAAAGAGCGCGACCGCTATCTCAACCTGCAAGAGATAATCACCAAGCTATCCGAGACTTGCCACAACCGCGTTTGGGTTGCTTGCACTGCTCAACAAGACCTGTCAGAAATTCTCGATGATTGCAACATCAATGACGAGAAGGACAAAGAGGGCAAAATCAAGGGCCGTTTCGAGGTCAAGGTATCGCTCAAAGGCACCCAACCCGAGGTTATCACCCAAAAGCGCATCCTCGAAAAGAATGACGAGGCCAAGTCTCATCTCTCTGCTTTCTACGATAAGGTCAAAGCGGCTTTTGACCTACAATTCAAGCTTCCCACCGCCTACAGCGCCTACGCTGATGAGAAGTCTTTCATCGACTTCTACCCATTCGTGCCGTATCAGTTCAAACTGATAATGCAAGTCTTTGACTCTTTCCTCGCCCTCGGCTATGTGGCCAAGGAGGTTAAGGGCAACGAGCGCAGCATCATCAAGGTAATCCATGCCACGGCAAAACGCGAAGCAGAGACCGAACTGGGCGAATTCGTATCATTCGACAAGCTATACAACAGCATGTTTGAGGAGGGTCTGCAAGCCCGTGGCCAGAAAGCCGTGGAGAATGCTCTCAACGTTGCCGCCAAATACACTCCCGACCGCGAATTGGCTCGCCGTGTGGCCAATGTGCTGTTCATGATTTGCAATATCTCTAAGAACAACCAGCTGCAATTTCCCGCCAATCTCGACAACATCACCACCCTGCTCGTCACCGATATGTCGCGTCCCCGCCTCACCATAAAGAATGAGGTCGAAAAGGTTGTCGACTATCTCTGCGACAACAATATCATACGCCGCGAGGAGGGCAAAAACGGCGCGCCGGAATACTTCACCTTCTACAGCGAAGAGGAGATGAAGATTGCCGAGCTTATCAAGAGCCAG
Source organism: Bacteroidales bacterium (assembly GCA_020860445.1). Lineage (GTDB taxonomy): Bacteria > Bacteroidota > Bacteroidia > Bacteroidales > Muribaculaceae > CAG-873. The sequence continues at coordinate 8,082 of JAJBUH010000242.1, forward strand.
AGCGTCGATAACAATCAGCAGGCCGAGACCCTCAAAAATATCTTCAACAAATATTTCAAGTCGCTCACCAACAAGACCACCTACCGCACCCGCTCATTCGCCGTGGGCGAGAGCATCAAGGGGCGCACATCACTCAGCACGTCGCCCGATGTGGTGGTGGAATTTGCCATGGATTGCGACTATGACTCTCCCGAATTGCTCGCTCTGCAAAATCAGAACAATCGACTCGTATTCTATGTCGGGCCGCAATTTATGCAGAACGAAAAGCTGCGCAATCAATTCTACTGGTGCTGCAAGGTCAACAGTTATCTTGCTGCCACTGCCAACGACAATAGCCAGACGCGAGAAGAGTTCCGCAAACGCGCCGGCGACATCTACGATAATTTTGTCACCAAGGAGTGTCACAAGATTCTCGACTCGTGCCCGGTTATCTCTGGCGTGACTGTGATTAGCGATGATGCCGAGTTGGCCAACAAGCGCGGCAACGACCGCTTCAACGCTGCCCTGCAGAAGCATCTCGCCGGCATATACACCAAGGCCGCTCTCATCGACAATGCCAAGGTGCCGCGCAACACCGAGGCTCTGCGTCGAGCCATCATGCGCAATATCGAACCAGGCGAATACGAGGGCATGAATGCCTCGCTCACTCCGCCCGAAAAGGAAGTAGAACTCTATCTCTCCAAGCAATTCCAAGAGGTGAATCTCAGCGATGTGGTGGCCAAGTTCAGCAAGGCTCCTTATGGCTGGGATGCCATCTGCACCCTCTATGTGGTCAATGAGCTGGTGCGCCGCCACAAGCGCGACTACAGCTACGCCAACAATCCCAATGTCGAGACTGCTCTTGTGGCTCAGCGCATTGTCACCGAGACCAACAAGTTCACCCTGCGCGAGGCCAAGGCTCTCGACCCGGCGCTCATCAACAGTTTTCTCGATGCGTGGAAATCTGTATTTGGTCCGTCGGCTACGTTCTCGACCAACGATAGCACCCAGCTGTACCGCATGTCGCGATATAAGGAAAATGGCGGTGCTCGCGCCCTCGAGAATGTCATCTCCAGCTATCGCAAACTGTTTGAGCAGAATGCTCAATACACCTTCGTGGCTCCGCTGCGCGAGATGGAGGAATTGATGCAAGGATGGCTCAACGAGCGCGACCCGATGGTGTACTTCAACCGCGTGATTGAGGATAGTGCCAAGGCAAAGCAGCTATTTGACCAATGCAAGGAGGTCACCGCTTTCCTCAACGACCAACTCGTCAACTACAGCGAGACGGTGCGGTTTGTGCGTCAGAATCGCGACAATTTCCAGTATCTGTCTGAGGATCTCACCGAGGCCATCCATAAGCTGCAGAGCATCGAGAGTGCGCAATGGCCTATCCGCATGAAAGACTACATGAAGCTGCGCAATATCGTCGGCGCCTCAATCGATGAGCAGCGCACCGACCTGCGCCAACGCATCACCGATGCCTACTCCAAAACCTATGCCCAACTCGAAGAGGGCTGCCGTCAGGAGGGTGTGCCCACCAATGTCCTCACTCCATGCGAGGTCACCATCCGCCTCAAAACACAAAGCGAAAGCATCCCCGTCCTCCAAAACAACCTCAACACCGACAAATACTTCGCCGACCAATCCGCCAAAATCCTCGCCGCCAAGCCCAAGCTACCTGTTGACCCAGTAGATCCTCCCCAGGAAGAATATACTGTGGTCAATCTACGCACTCGCACCATCAGCCCCCTAAAGACCGAAGCCGAAGTCGACGAATACTTAAAAGGCCTCAAGCAGCAACTCATGGCCGAAATCTCCCTCGGCCACAGTGTAAAAATCAACAAGTAGCGTATGCGTCAGCCGTGGGGGGCCCAGGCGCCCTCGCGGGCCCATTCCGCAAAAGCATTTTTCTTCCCCGCCCTGAGTGGGGGGCCCAGGCGCCCTCGCGGGCCCATTCCGCAAAAGCATTTTTTCTTCCCCGCCCTGAGTGGGGGGCTGGCGCCTCGCCTGCCCATGCCGCAAAAGCATTTTTCTTCCCCGACAAATGCCTCGCCTGACCGGGCCCGCGAGACGCCTGGGCCCCCCACTGCTAACGCCTCCGCAGCCATGGCAAGAAGTTGCCCCTATACACAGATGACACATAGAGACCAAGCCTGAGAAATTAATTCCCTATAGGCGCAAAGCGCCGACAGATGGCACAGATGCCATCCGGATGGTCTGTGGAATCTGTCAGAGCCTCTGGCTCTCTATGAAATTTTAACGTCATCGGGGAATCTGTGTGACATCTGTGTCATCTGTGTATCGCCACCATTAAAGCCCCTCATACTATCTACCAATCATTTCCTCTATGAATACCAACCAACTTAAGCGATTCGCCACCGAGGCCCGCACCAAGCTTCGCGAGGGCATCCGCGCCAAGATCGCTTCGCTCGGCTACAACGACCGAGGCGAAGTCCCCGAGCGACTGCGCCCGCGCCCCGTGCAAGGAGGCTGCATCCTCCCCAACGGCGACCTCGAGACCGAAGGCTACATGCGCCAATGGCTCCTCCTCTACGACCGCATCCAGCAGCGCGGCCTCAGCGAAGTCTACGAAGAGGCTGCCTACACCTGGTTTAACCGCCTCGTCGCCATCCGCATCATGCAGCGCCAAGCTGAACCCCTCTGTGAGGGCGTACTCGACTTCGCCGATGAGGCTCGCACCCCTCGCATCGTCGACGAGGCCCGCATGGGCCGTCTTCCCCAGATGCCCGACGAGCAACGCCAGCAACTGCTGCGCCTGCTCGAAGATGACACCAAGGTCACCGAGCAATTCGCACTCCTCATCTCTGCCTGGTGCCACCAGAATCCCATCCTCAATGCCTGCTTCGGCGGCATGGACGACTACACCTCCCTGCTCCTCCCCATCAACATCCTCTCTGAGGGCGGTCTTGTCGATATGCTCAACCACACCGACTATATCACCGAATCCGACTGGCTCTCGCCCGAATTGATAGGCTGGCTGTATCAATTTTACATCTCCGAACGCAAGGACGAAGTCTTTGCCAAGAAAGGCAGCGTAGCTGCCGAAGACATCCCAGCTGCCACCCAGATCTTCACGCCCAATTGGATTGTGAAATACATGGTGCAAAACACCGTGGGCCGCATCTACCTCGACCGCAATCCCTACGCCGCCACTCTTAAGCGTAATTGGCGATATCTGGTCGAGTCGGAGGGCCAAGAGCGATCCGATGCCCAATGTTGGGATGGCAACCTCGAAAGCCTGCGTGTCGCTGACCTCGCTTGCGGTTCGGGCCACATCCTCAACGAGTGTTTCGACCTGCTTTTCGACCTCTACACGCTCGAGGGCTACTCTCGCTCCGAGGCAGTGGAAAGCATCTTCCGCAACAACCTCACCGGCGTAGACCTCGACACTCGAGCCAAGCAGCTCGCTACCTTTGCCCTGCTGCTCAAGGCTTGCCAGCGCGACATCTCCTTTGCTGATGCCCACTGCCTGCCCAATGCGCTCGACATGCCCAAGCCTTATGAAGAGGAAAAGGATGGGCCATTTGACGAATTGATCCATGAGTTCTTCCAAGGCAAGGAGACTGTATCAATGATATCCGAACTTGCCGCTGCCTATCGCCTGATGAAGGATGCCGATTCCCTCGGCTCAATAATGAAATTCGACATCACCCCCGCTACTCGCCAGCTCATCAAGGAGCAGGTAGAGTATTGGGAAAGGGAGGATTTCATACCGGAAAATGTTGAGGCACAGCTTCCAGCTATGCGGTTGATACTTGCACTAACAGAGGAATATCATGCGCTGGTGATGAATCCACCCTATATGGGCGATGGGAAAATGAACGGTGCACTTTCCCGTTATGTTAAAGATAACTATTCCATTGGTAAAACTGACCTATTCACTGTATTCATGCTTTTATCCGAAAACCGTCTTATTGAGGGCGGAAGATACGGCATGATTAATATGCAGTCTTGGATGTTCCTTTCTTCCTTCGAGGCACTGCGTCGCCATATTATAGAGGAGCAGACCATTGAGAATATGTTGCACCTTGGCCCTCGCACGTTTGATGAACTTCCGGGTGAGGTGGTTCAGAATACGACATTTGTCATCTGCAAACAGGCACCTACTGCAGACGCTTGTGGCATCTATTTCCGCCTTGTGGATGGGAAGGACTGCTCAGGCAAAGAGTGCATGTTCATAGCTGACGAGGGATTCTACTCCAATATCCCACAGAGCAACTTCGAGAAAATACCTGGCTGCCCTATCGGATATTGGGTCAGCGACAAGATGATTAAGGCATTTGAGAGGATAAGCATTGATCAAATAGGTGAAGCTGTACAGGGTATGATTCCTGGTAATGTTCCTGAATTTGTCAGATTGTGGTTTGAGGTCAAGGTTACAAAGATTGGGTTTCGTCACATAGATTCAAGCCAAATAATTGATTTGGGATTCAAATGGTTTCCATACAATAAAGGAGGCTCTATGCGAAAATGGTATGGAAATATAGAACATATTTTAAATATGGAAAATGGCGGAT
>JAJBUH010000195.1 GCA_020860445.1 Bacteroidales bacterium
ACTTACATTAATTCAGCAAACACTAAGTAACCAATCAATTTGAAATTAAGATATAGTAGTACATAAAACCACAGAGTAAGCCAGGACCCTCTCTGAACCTTTCAGACACAAAATTTTGACCTTTTCAGCAACAGTTGTTTCGATTAAATTCCCTAACTTTGCACCGTGACTTAAAGTTTTTCAATCCCCAGACTCATCATCTCTTTCCAAAAACTAAAAACCATAAACTAAAAACCATCATGAATCGCATCATTACCATCTCCCTCGCTACCCTCGCCCTGGTAGGCTGCTCAAAGAGCAAGGCCACCGAGCAACCGGCCGAAGAAGCATCGGCCCTCCCCACCGTGTATTTCACCGAGGAGATCACTCCCGAATCCTTGGTCAAGGTCTTCGAGGCCCTGGGCGTTGAGCCGCAGGGCAATGTCGCCGTCAAGATCAGCACCGGCGAAGGCGGCAACAACCACTACCTCAAGCCTACCCTCATCGGCGACCTGGTCAAGCAGGTCAATGGCACCATCGTTGAGTGCGGCACAGCCTACGGCGGCACTCGCCAAGACCCGGCCAAACACTGGCAGACTATCCGCGAGCACGGATTCGACACCATCGCCCGCGTCGACATCATGGACGAGTTCGGGCAGATGCAAATCCCGGTCAGCGACACCACCCACCTCAAATACGACATCGTGGGCGACCACCTCGCCAACTACGACTTCATGATCAACCTGGCCCACTTCAAGGGCCATGCCATGGGCGGCTTCGGCGGCGTACTCAAGAACGCCTCGATCGGCGTAGCCTCGACCGACGGCAAATGCTACATCCACTCGGCCGGCAAGGTGCAGAGCCCCGATGTGCTCTGGGACAACATTGCCGAGCAGGACGCTTTCCTCGAGAGCATGGCGGCTGCCGCTCAGGGCGTGCATGATTACATGAACGCCAAAGGCCCCAATGGCAACCCGCGCGTAGTATATATTAATGTAATGAACAACATGTCGGTCGACTGCGACTGCGATGGACACCCGGCTGCTCCCGAACTCCTCGACATGGGCATCCTCGCCAGCCTCGACCCGGTGGCCCTCGACCAAGCCTGCCTCGACAAGGTGTTCAGCCACACCCCATCTGAGGGCGACAACAATCAGCCCCTGATCGAGCGCATCAACCGCCAGCACGGCACCTACATCACACCTTATGCTGAGAAAATCGGCCTCGGTTCTACCAAATATCAACTCGTTGACATCAAGTAAAGCCCCTACCGCTCGGAATAATGATTAAGAAGCTGATCCAACCCCTATATCTGCTTGCACCCCTTTGTCTGCTTGCGCCTGCCATGGCTGCGGCGCAAGCAGATTCTGTATCTACCGCCCTGCGCGAAGTGGTGGTCACTGGCACTCGCGCCCCTGCCGATGCCTCGCGCATACCACTCTCGGTCACCGTGATCTCGCAACAACAGCTCGAGCAGAAACATCTAAATAGCGTGCTCCCTACTGTGGCTGAATTGTCGCCGGGCGTATTCGTCACTCGCCGTGGCGTGCTGGGTTATGACGTGACCTCAGGAGCCGCTGGCGGAATCAATATCCGTGGCCTGAGCGGCAGCGATGGCCGCGTGATGGTGCTGATCGACGGCCATCCGCAATACAACGGCGTGTATTCCCACCCCATCAGCGACAGTTACCAGACGCTGATGGCCGAGCGTGTCGAGGTGGTGCGCACTCCATCTTCGGTCATCTATGGCGGCAACGCCATGGGCGGCGTAATCAACATCATCACTCGCAATGCACATCGCCACGGTTGGAGCGGCACGGCCCAGGTAAGCGGCGGCAGCTACGGCACTGTCGAGGCGCAAGCGGCAGCCAATTACAAGAGCGACCGAGCCTGGGTCTCGGCTTCGGGCAGCTATGGCCGCAGCGACAACCATCGCCCGCACATGGAATTCTCGCAATGGACAGGTTACCTCAAGGGCGGTTACCGTTTCTCAGAGCATTGGACAGCATCGGCCACGGCCGATGTCACGCACTTCAACTCGCAATATCCCGGCACTGTGAGCCAGCCCATGCTCGAGGCTCTGCGCTGGATCACTCGCGGCGTTGCACAGGTATCGATTGACAATAGCTACGGCAAAACCTCGGGTAGTCTCAGCGCCTACTGCAATTTCGGGCGTCACAAGGTCAACGACGGTTACCGCGTAGATGGTGGCACACCCCAGACCGACTATTTCCGCTCTAAGGATGCGCTGGCTGGCGTGAATCTCTGGCAAGCCTTCTCGCCCATAGATGGCGCGCACATCACTGTCGGCCTCGACTATCAGCACATCTATGGCCGCGCCTATTACACCGACCGCGCCACTGGCGAGGTGGTCACCACACCGCGCCGACTGATGCAAAGCGCTCACGGCCATGCCAACGAGATAGCGGCTTATGCCGACTGGCGCCAAGACCTCGGGACCCTCTTCTCAATCGAGGCTGGTCTGCGCTACGACTGGCACTCGGTCACCAAGGGCCAGGTTGTGCCTATGGGCGGCGTGGCTTGGAATGTCAACCCCCACTCCCAACTCAAAGCCACAACGAGCAAGGGTTTCCGCAATCCCACCTACAAAGAACTGTACATGTATGGCACGGCCAACGAAGATCTCGACCCCGAGAGCCTGATAGAGTACGAACTCTCATGGAACCAGGCCCTCGGCGCCTTTTCTTATGGTGCCAGCGCTTACTACATGCGCGGCTCCAATCTGATAGTGCAAGGGGTGGTGATTGATGATGACGGCAACGAGGTTAGCCGCAACATCAACACCGGCAAGGTGCGCAACTGGGGAGCCGAACTGTGGATGGCTTGGGACATCAGCCAGCATTTCACTGTGGCTACCAACCATAGCGTGCTGCACATGAAGAATCACATCATCGGTGCCCCGGAGTACAAAGGCTATCTGTCCGGCTCATGGCACCAAGGGCGCTGGAGCGCCACCGTAGGCCTCACACAGCTTTCTGGCCTGTTCATCGCTGAGGATAGCAAGGAAAATGCTACCCTGCTCGACGTCACCGTCGATTTCGCTGTCTCTCGCTCCCTCACCCTATGGGTGCGCGGCGACAACCTCCTGGCCCAGCGCTACCAGCTCATCCAAGGCCTCCCCATGCCCAAAGCCACCTTCATGGGCGGCCTTACCCTCAATTTCTAAAACTGCGCTACTTTGGGGTAAAACCCCAAGTAGTTAAAAATTGGAATATACCTGTTCTTCTATACCAATATACAACAATCATCATATAATTTTAGGTTTAGATATGGCTAATACACTTCTAGATAATGTTCCCATGAGTCAGGGTATTTTTGCTTGGCCCATCTTACAACTGATTCAGGAATGGGCCCGGTGTCGTAATCCAATCCTCTTCTCTTCAATAATTCTATGATGCCACGCTTATATGTGTAATCCTCACTTTCCAATGGTACCACGGTTTCTCTGAGGAATTCCAATATAGTGTTGGCTTTGGGATTACCTAATGAATCCCTGTAATCCCACGACGGAATGGAATCGGGATAAGACGCCCCCCTTTTTAGCAATAACAATAGTGGTTTATACCTTATGTGCGCAAGGCATGAACTAACTGCGCTCATACTGTCGGGATCCTTGGCCTCAAGATCAGCCCCAGCATTAATCAGCATGTTAAGAACACGAAGATCCTTAGGGTTATTAAAAGTCCCTACGGCTGCAGTCAAAGCATTATGTTTCCTGTAACGATATTCTGGACTGTCTACTCTGCGGCAGCTGGAATTAGGATCCCCCCCCATGCTCTAGCAGAATAGACAAAACATCCGGATTGTTTTCATCGCACGCTATCAGCACAGCATTGAGCCCGTATCTCGAATTGGAATATAGGTTGGGGTCGGCACCGGCCTCAACAAGAGTCCTGATTGTTGAAATTTTGACAGGCCTTAGAGGATCCTCTAAGTTGCACAGAGCCGTCATCAGCACGGTAAAGCCATAGACAGGCTCCTGGTAATTGACATCGGCTCCTCCTTCGACTAGTTTCCTTATTTTTGCAGTGTCGTTGGCCCTCGCAGCCTTGGCCAACTCCCAACCTGGAGTATTAGAGAAAACGTATAAACTGGCCGGATACGTCTCGCCAGTACACCCTCCAAAAACAATCGGCATGATTATGAGAATCGCAAACGCAATAATCAACCAACGAGAAATTCGGATCTGGTTCAAGAGCGGACGCTTTATGGGGAATCGGCTTTCCATGTTTAATATGATGAGGGATTTTTAAAGTTCATCGGCAAATTTAAGGAATTTTCATCCCGATTCCAAATATTCCATCCATAAACTTGCAGATGTTGTACAACATGCCCCAATTTGGAGGATTCAGGGCTAAGAGGGTTCGGCGCTTGTTACAAAATCCTTAAGAGAGGTATCTATTTGGGTTTTGTCGATATTTTAAGGATTTCAAGCAAATCGGTGTGATATTTTTTGTAACTTTGCAAGATGATTTCACCATCATCGAGAATATCGACAAGAAAATAGACAATGCAATTGCTTAACAAATCTGACATAGCTCGGCTGCGCCAGCTGCTGGACCAAGCGTCGAATGTGGTGATTACCACCCACATGTCGCCCGACGGCGATGCGCTCGGTTCTTCGCTTGGCTTGGCCAACGCTCTGTATGCTATGGGCAAGGACGCTAAGGTTATCGTCCCTGACCACCCATCGCAGCAGCTGAGCTTCCTCCCAAATTTCAAGTACATAGAGATTTTTTGCTCCAATCCTGAGTTCTCAACTAAACAGATAGCTCAGGCCGACATAGTATTCTGCCTCGACTACAACGCCCTGTCGCGCATCGACCGCATGGCCAAGGCCGTGGAGGAATCTCCAGCCCCCAAGGTGATGATCGACCACCACCTCGACCCCCAGCCATTCTGCGACATCACCATCTCGAGGTCAGAATGTTCGTCTGCCTCGCTGTTGACATTCCAGGTGCTGTGCGCACTCGAGCTTGCCGACACCATCGACCGCGACGTGGCCCAGTGCCTGCTCGCTGGCATGATGACCGACACGGGCAATTTCAGCTTCAACGCCAACGACCCATACATCTACAAGGCAACTGCCGAACTCGTGAGCCGAGGAGCCGACAAGGACCGACTGACAAAACTGCTGTTCGACACATTCTCGGCCGACTGTCTGCGCCTCAACGCCTACGCCATCTCAAGCAAGATGGACGTATGGGAAAATCGCGGAGCGGCCCTCATCACCCTCAACCGCAAAGAGCTTAACGAGCACCACTACCGTCCCGGCTACACCGAGGGCCTTGTCAACAAGCCCTTGGCCATACCGCGTGTTGTATACTCAGTATTCCTGCGCGAAGAGTCAGAATATATTAAAGTGTCGATGCGCAGCAAAGGCGACTTTCCCTGCGACACCATCTGCTCAAAATATTTCAACGGCGGCGGCCACCGCAACGCGGCTGGCGGAGAGTTCCGTGGCTCGATGGAGCAATGCGTGATTGTGTTCAAGTCACTGCTCGACCCCAACTACGAAAATTACATCAAGAATAACAGAAATATTCCAATATGAAAAGACCCAAGATCGCTTTGCTGCTTATGGCAGCCCTCATGGCGCTTGCCAGCTGCAGCAGCGGCACCTCCTATGCCGAGCTCCTCAGCGATGAAAGCATCGCTGTCAACGCCTTCTTAGCCAACAACCGCGTCATCCCCTACGAGGCGCGCGATACCACTTTCCAATTCGAGGTAGGCAGCGATGCCCCATACTACGAACTCGATTCAGAGGGCAATGTGTATATGCAGGTGCTAAATGCCGGCACCCGGGGAAACTATGCTGTCGATGACCAGCTGATTTATTTCCGCTTCACCCGCTACAACCTGGAGCTGGCCACCAACGGCATACTCGTTGACAGCAGCGGCGACCCACTCGAGGGCGAAGGCAATGACGCCGACCTGAGCTACGGCAGCACATCGTTCCGCTTCCAAAACACCTCATCGTACAGTTCTTACCAGTGGGGCACGGGGCTGCAGATGCCGCTCATCTACCTGCCTATTGATTGCGAAGTCAACATTGTCATCAAATCGCAGTACGGCCTCTACTCTGAGATTGCCAATGTGATTCCATACCTCTACAATGTGAGATACTTCAAATCCCAGATCTAAGCGAGGGCTCGCGCCCTCGATGGCCATAAAGCCACAAGGGCATAAAACCATAAGGAAATAAGGCCCCCTCTTTGCCCCTTTGCGCCTTTGCCCCTTTGTTCAAAAGCCAAAAAAAGCCAAAAGCTAAAAACCATAAACCAAACACCAACATGGCACTTATAAAATCTATATCCGGTATCCGCGGTACTATTGGCGGAAAGTCTGGCGATGGCCTTAACCCGGTCGATATCGCCAAGTTCACAGCTGCCTACGCAACCTTCATCAAGCGCACATCTGGAGCCAAGCAAGGCTCAATCGTAGTGGGTCGCGATGCTCGCCTCTCGGGCCAGATGGTCAACGATGTTGTTGTCGGCACACTGTGCGGCATGGGCCTCGATGTAATCAACATCGGCCTGGCCACTACTCCCACAACCGAACTCGCTGTGGTCGGTGAGAAGGCCCTCGGCGGCATCATCATCACCGCTTCGCACAACCCCATACAATGGAACGCCCTCAAGCTGCTCAACGCCCAAGGCGAATTCCTCGACGCTGCCCAGGGACAGCAAGTGCTCGCTCTGGCCGAGGCTGATGACTTCGACTTCGCCGAGGTCTCCGAACTGGGCCACGAATACACCAACAATACCTACGCTGAGAAGCATATCCGCCAGGTGCTCGACCTCGAGCTGGTTGACCGCGACGCTATCGCCAAGACCAACTTCACCGTGGCTGTCGATGCTGTCAACTCGGTGGGCGGCGTGGTCATCCCGCGCTTGCTCCGCGCTCTCGGCGTAAAGAATGTAATCGAACTCAACTGCGAACCCACTGGCAAATTCGCCCATACCCCCGAACCCATCCCCGAAAACCTGACTGGCATAGCCGACCTGATGGCTGGCCGCGTGGCTGATGTGGGCTTTGTGGTTGACCCCGACGTTGACCGCCTGGCCATTATCCAAGAGGATGGCCAGATGTTTGGCGAGGAATACACCTTAGTTGCCGTGGCCGACTATGTGCTCAGCCACACCCCGGGCAATACGGTGTCAAACCTGAGTTCGTCGCGCGCTCTGGCCGATGTAACCCGCGCTCACGGCGGCGAATACGAAGCCGCTGCAGTAGGCGAAGTGAATGTCACCACCCTGATGCGCAAAAACGGAGCCGTGATCGGCGGGGAAGGCAATGGCGGCGTAATCTACCCCGCTCTCCACTATGGCCGCGATGCCCTGGTGGGCGTGGCTCTCTATCTGACCCTTATGGCCAAGACTGGCAAGAAGCCCAGCGAAATCAAGGCTGGCCTCCCGCCTTATGTCATCGCTAAGTCGAAGGTGCAACTCACTCCCGACATCGATGTCGACGCTATCCTTGAGGCTGTCAAGAAGAACTATGCCGACCAGAAGCTTACCACCATCGATGGCGTAAAGATCGATTTCCCCGACAGCTGGGTGCACCTGCGCAAGTCAAACACCGAACCCATCATCCGCATCTACTCTGAGGCTCACACCCTCGAGGAGGCAGAAAAGCTCGGAGCCGAAATCAGCAACTTCATCAACTCGGCTCGATGAGACGTCTGCTCGTTTTGACCATAGCCGCTATCGCTGCCTGGGCCTCAGCCGAGGTTTGGGCAGCTGATGAGTGGGCCTTGGTGCGCCTGTCGGTGACACACATGCGCGGTGCCGGCAAGGAGAGCGCCGAAATGGTAAGTCAAGCCCTAATGGGCACACCAGTGAAGATATTAGAGAAGGATGGCGGTTGGTGGCGCGTTGAATCACCCGAAGGTTATCAAGGGTGGATCGACGACCTGGCTCTCGCGCCTAAGGATGAGGCCCAGATGGCAGAGTGGCGCAAAGCTCCCCGCTTGGTCATGACCAACCCCTATCAGATTGAGGCCTACGCTACCCCTGACTGCCAACAGACACGCTGCTTAGTCACCGACCTGGTCAATGGCGACATAGTCGAGGGCGCCCTTACCGACCTCGAGAATGGTCGAGCCAAAATCACCCTACCTGACGGACGCACCGCCTGGGCTGAGGCCGACTGCTTCACACCCATCGAGAAATGGGCCTCGCAGCCATTTGATGCCGATGTGATCCTCAACCAAGCCTTCGCCTGCATGGGTGCTCCGTATCTGTGGGGTGGCCTCTCGACCAAAGGCACCGACTGCTCGGGCCTGGTCAGGATTGGATATTTCGCCAATGGCCGCATACTGCGCCGCGATGCCTCGCAGCAAGCGCGCACCGGCCAGCAACTCGACCCGACTGACATTGCGGCGTTCCAACCGGCCGACCTGCTATTCTTCGGCAACAAGTCGACTGGCCGCATCACCCACGTGGGCCTGTACGACCGCGATGGTTACATGATACACTCGTCGGGACGCGTGCGCCGCAACAGCATCGACCCTAACGGCCAAGACTATTACGACCGCGAAATCCTCAAGGCCGTGCGCATCAACGGTCACGACAACACCGACGGCATCACCCCCGTCTCCTCCCACCCTTGGTACTTTTGATCTATTTAAAATAACCCCTCCGGGGTAACTTCCACTCTTGACTTAGTACTTTTGACTTAATACTTTTGACTTAATACTTTTGACTTAATACTTTGACTGCACCTGACATAATACATCTGTTGCCCGACTCGGTAGCCAACCAGATTGCCGCCGGCGAGGTGATACAGAGACCCGCATCAGTGGTCAAGGAGTTGGTGGAAAATTCCATCGACGCTGGCGCCACGCAGATAAAAATCATTATCAAGGATGCGGGTCGCACTCTTATTCAGGTCATCGATGACGGGTGCGGCATGTCGGTCACAGATGCCCGCATGGCGTTTGAGCGCCATGCGACTTCCAAGATCCAACAGGCCACTGACCTGTTCTCGCTTCACACGATGGGATTCAGAGGCGAGGCGCTGCCATCTATCGCCGCAGTTTCAGAGATTGAACTCCGCACCAAGCGCGCTGAGGATGTGGCAGGCACTCGCCTCATCATCTCGGCCTCGCAGGTCGAGAGCCAGCAACCCGACGTATGCGCCAAAGGGTCGAATATTATGGTCAAGAGGCTATTCTTCAACTTGCCAGCCCGAAGGAAATTTCTCAAGAAAGACCCGGTAGAACTCGGACACATCTCGCGCGAATTTGAACGCTTGGCCTTGGTCAACACCAACGTCGAGTTCACATTCATCAGCAACGATGTCACCATCCATCAGCTGCCCCCGGCGCCGCTAAAGAAGCGCATCTGCGACCTATTCTCCAAGACGCTCGACCATCAGATCATACCCATTGCCACCGACACCTCGCTTGTCAAGATTGACGGGTTTGTGAGCCTGCCATCGAGCGCAAGGAGGCGCGGCGCGTTGCAGTATTTCTTCGTCAACGGCCGCAACATGCGCCATCCTTATTTCCACAAGGCGGTGATCAGTTGCTACGAGGACCTGATTCCGGCCGATGCGCAGCCATGCTATTTCATCAACTTCGAGGTTGACCCAGCCACTATCGATGTCAACATACATCCGCAAAAGCATGAGATAAAGTTTGAGAACGAGCAGCCGATCTGGCAAATCCTCTCTGCCGCCATCAAGGAATCGCTCGGCCGATTCAATGCTCGCGCCGCTCTCGATTTCGATGCCGTTGACGCTCCCGACATCCCGGCTTTCCAGCCCGACGATGCCGCCACCCTTGACACTGACGTCGACCTACGCTTCAACCCTTTCAAATTACCCAAACCGCCGAGTTCTCCCGATGGCAGCTTCTCGCCCCGGCAATACCGGGAGCGCCAAGCCCCATCTGACTGGGAGAAGCTTTACCAAAACTTCACTTCGCGCGGTCCGGCCATCGACACTGAGCAACAGCCAGCCGACATAGAGAATATCCCCATGGTGCGACCAAGCGCCCTCAATGCCCATCTGCCCATGGCGGTCGAGGCCGAGGCTCCCAGCCTGTTCCAGCTAAAAGGGAGGTACATAGTGAGTCCTGCTCGTTCGGGCCTTATGCTCATCGACCAGCACCGCGCCCATGTGAGGGTGCTGTATGAGAAATATGTGGCCATGTCGCAGCAAGGGCCAATACCCTCGCAGAGGCTGATATTTCCCGATACAGTGGAACTCGATGCCACCCAGGCCATCGTTGCCGCATCCGTGGCTCCTACCCTGGCTTCGATGGGATTTGACCTGTGCCGAGTGGGTTCGTCAAACTCCTGGGCCATCAACGCTGTGCCATCGATATTGGGCAGTTCAAGTCCTGCCGAGGCTCTGCTCAATGTGATCAACGCCCTGTCGGATGCCGACGAGGATGTTGAGCAGTCGCAATGGCACCGTATCGCCCTGTCGGTGGCTCGCAGTGCCTCGATCAAATACGGAGCCGCGCTCACGCCCTCAGAGATGGATAGCTTGGTGGCCGACTTGTTTCACCTCCCCACCCCGGACTACACCCCCGACGGAAAACCGATAATAAAGCTAATCGACCTCGATTACATCAATAAAATGTTTTGAAATCCATATTTTTTTCGTACCTTTGTATGAGAAGTCGTTTTGCCTTCTTTAAACGAAAAATAATATGGTTTCCACTGCCCCTACATTATATCTTTTCCCCTGCCCGATGGGCGATGTTAAGCCGACCGAGGTGCTGCCGACTCCCAATATCGAGATTCTGAAGTCGGTGAAATATTTCATCGTTGAGAATACGCGTTCGGCTCGCCGTTTCATTCGCGCCTGTTCGGCCGAGATTGACATCGACACGCTGCAGTTCACCGAACTCAACCGCCACACCTCGCCCGACGAGGTGGCTGGGATGCTTAAGCCGATGGCCGAAGGCCACTCGATGGGAGTAATAAGCGAGGCCGGTTGCCCGGCAGTTGCCGACCCCGGCAGCGATGTGGTGGCCATAGCCCAGCGCAAGGGCTACCCAATTTGCCCCCTGGTAGGTCCGTCGAGCATCATCATGGCTCTGATGGGCAGCGGATTCAATGGCCAGTCGTTCGCATTTTGCGGCTATCTGCCCATTGACGCGGCCGAACGCTCGGCCAAACTCAAGGAGATGGAGCGCCGCATACGCCGCGAGCACCAGACCCAAATATCCATCGAGACGCCCTATCGCAACAACCGCCTAATCGGGGCTATCTGCTCGGCTCTCCCCTCCGATCTATTGCTCTGCGTGGCCTCTGACATCACCGGACCTAAGCAGTCAATCCTCACTCAACCTATTTCCCAATGGAAATCAAAGAAATACGATTACGACAAAATTCCCACAATATTCCTGTTATACAGGTGACATACTCTGACACAACCTATGGCTACTAACCGACGTCGCCGATCTTCGCGAATGCTTGAGGATCTCCCAGGCCTCTTCGACGAAGTCGACCCAGAATTCAAGGCTCCCGACCCTTATCGAGGGATAATCGATGAGCATCGCAAAAAGCAGACCTCGACCACGGGCCTCAAGCTCGACATCGAGGCTGGCGACGTTGTGCCCCATCGTCAACTGCAATTCATCTCTTTTGGTAGCGGCAGCAGCGGCAACTGCTCCTACATCGGTATCGCTGGCGAGAAGGGCATCATCGTTGATGCCGGCGTCGATGCCGCAAAGGTATTTGAGGCCCTCGAGAAAAATGCCATCCCTCTCGACCGCATCACGGGCATCTTGCTCACCCACGACCATGGCGACCATGTGCGCTATGCCTACCCCTTGCTGCGCAAACTGCCCAAGGCTGCCCTCTACTGCACTCCCCGCGTTATCACAGGCATATTGCGCAAACACAGTGTGAGCAAACGCATCAAGGATTTCCACAAGGCTATCTATAAGGAGTTTGCCTTCGAGGCCGGACCCTTTATGGTCACGCCCTTTGATGTGAGCCATGATGGATCTGACAATGTAGGTTTCTGTCTCACCGCTGGCGAATCCAATTTCGTCATCGCCACCGACATGGGCGAGATTTCGCCTCGTGCCGACTTCTACATCCGCAAGGCAAACTTCCTCATGATCGAGTCCAACTACGATGCCGCCATGCTTGCCGCTGGGTCGTACCCCGAATATCTCAAGGCTCGTATCCGGGGTCCGCAGGGCCATCTCAACAACACAGTCACTGCCTCGTATCTGGCCTCGATCTGGGGCGAGCATCTCACCGACATCTACCTGTGCCATCTCAGCCTCGACAACAACCGCCCCGAGATAGCCCTGCGCGTGGTCGGCGATGCCCTCACCAACAAGGGCATAAAGGTAGGCGATGCCTCCGGCTCCATCCAGTCGCGCCGCGCCCAAGTGCGCCTCTCAGCCCTCCCCCGCCTCGACCCCTCACCGCTCTACATACTACGTATGCAATGAAAGATGGAGCAGGCAAAAATGGGTCGTATGCACATCG
>JAJBUH010000092.1:0-9888 GCA_020860445.1 Bacteroidales bacterium
CCATTTTAAATATCGACCTATTTGTCTAAAATACCATTTTAAATCACTATGGATCGTACTATACTGAAGCATGTGATGGTCTCTAATAGAGACGAGGTGGCGAGGCGGAAAGTTATCCCCCGCCAGTTACCGTCGGATGATTTCCCAAGGCGCGTCTTCGTTGGAGCGAGGCGTGCCGGAAAGTCGTATATGCTGTATCAAAAGATACAAGAGCGCCTGGCCAATGGTCATACTTGGGATGATATTGTGTATATCAATTTTGAGGACGAGCGCCTGGCCCAATTCGAGATGACAGATTTTGAGTTGATACTGCAATGCCATGCCGAATTGTCGGGGCGACGCCCCATGCTTTTCTTGGATGAGATCCAGAATGTTGACGGGTGGGAGAAGTTTGCCCGGCGCCTTGCTGATGAGAAATACGAGGCATGGATTACTGGCAGCAATGCCAAAATGCTATCATCTGAGATTATGTCGTCATTGGGTGGCAGATATCTGCCAGTTGAGGTGTATCCTTATGATTTCAAGGAATACCTCAATTCGCTTGATGTGCCTTACGACGAACAGGCTATGCTTGGGCTGGAATCCAAGGCTAAGGTAATGGCGCAATGGCACGAATATCTGCTCTGGGGCGGACTGCCCGAGGCAGTGGGCCTGTCGGTGAAGCGAGATTATCTGACCAGCCTGTTCCAGAAAATCTATATGGGCGATATCATTGCTCGCAACAAGATTGAAAAGGACGGCTTGCTGCGTCTGATGCTGCGAAAGTTGGCTCAGAATGTCACCTTGCCAATATCCTACAGCAAGCTTACGCATATATTATCATCGGTGGGAGGCAAGATTTCCATGCCGACAGTGAAATCATTTATCGATTACTCAGAGAGCGCATGGCTGCTGTTGAGGCTGCGCAATATACAAGCGCCATTCTCGGTCAAGGAATCGGAATGCAAGTATTACTTCATCGACAACGGGATACTCAGTCTATCAATTATTGATGGCATGTCGGCCCTGCTTGAAAATGTGGTGGCGATTGCCTTATTCAGAAAATATGGCCATGACCCTGACAATGAGAGGGTATTTTTCTATAATCATAATAAGGAGGTAGATTTTTACATTCCTGATGAGGAGTTGGCCATTCAGGTGTCGTACAGCATCAAGAATGATCCTGACACATACGAGCGCGAGGTCAGCGCCCTCACCGCTCTCTCCAATGTTCAGCCATGCCGCACCCGCCTTATCCTCACTTATGATGAGGCTGACACCATCCCCGACCAGCACGGCACCATCCAAGTCATACCAGTCTGGAAATGGCTGCTTGACCAGCCCTGAAAATTTTTCTCTCCCCAAATCGGCGATAATTCAAAAATATTCACTACATTTGCCGTTGCAAACCCGAGAGCGGGCTTGCACTACATAACGAAAAAGGCGTTTGCTTGACGCTTTGTCTTTGACTCTTCGAAATCTGGAAAATTTAGAAACGGTCAAAAAAGACAATGCAACAGTAGATAGCCGCGGTGGGTATGTCCATACCTGCCGCATGCCTATATTAATAGGTATGCGGTCATGTATATATGCCACGGCGTAGGCTTCTGTGTTGCTCAATCTTTTGACCAAGGCAATTCCAGAGCCGCGAAGAGTAGGATTGAGCAACGATGCAAGAATCCTACGCTTTTTATTTTTCACATTTCCGAAATCAGGATTCTATCGGAACCATTTCTTGCTTCTCTCTGGTAGGATACCATGATAATTGACAATAAGATAGTTCATCAAGAACGCTCTGACATAAAGACAGTGATAGATTATTTGAAGCGTTTCACAAAGAGTGGAAACCTAAATATAGTCACTGGCTACTTTACCATCACGGCCTTAAGCCTTCTCAGGCGCTTGGAGCCCCAACCTAAGAGATATAGGCTCATATTGGGAGAAATCGCATCTTTGGCCAATCCCGAGAAGAGAGACCACATAATAGATTTGCTTGGTGGTAATTCAGATATAGAACATGTGTTTGAACTTAGCGAAGCAGCCAAGAAAGCCATTGAATTTTTAGAGCAATCCAGTGTAGAGGTTAAGCATATCGAGACCAATTTCTGTCATGCCAAGGCTTATATCTATGATGATAAAGAAGATTTTGACAACAGCTATTATGTGGTAGGGAGCTCTAACCTTACTGAATACGGCTTAGGCACATGCGAAAGCTCGAACATCGAACTTAACATAGCCGAGAAGGGGGGCCGACCGAGGCAACTTTCCGATGCTCAAGAAATGGTTTGATGAGACATGGAATATGGCTGCTAAGGATACCATCGAAATAATAGAAAATGATAATAGGGTAAGAAAAGGTGTCAAACAATATTTCATAGAGAACATTAAACAGTTATTCCGCCACTATCAACCTGCCGATATCTATTACAAGATACTCTATGAGATGTTCCATGGCGACATCAATGCTACACTCCACGATTCCCAGAACAAGCAGATAGTGCGCCTTGAGGATAGCGTGATATGGAATACTCTCTTTGACTATCAACGCAAGGGTGTGCGTTCACTCATCAACATGCTTGAGAGATACGATGGCGCCGTCCTGGCGGATGCGGTTGGTCTCGGTAAGACCTTCTCGGCATTGGCCGTGATAAAATATTTCCAAAATGAGGGCTACTTTACTGTGGTGCTGTGTCCCAAGAAACTTGAATACAACTGGCTGCAGTATCGCCGCAAGAATGACTCTCGCTTCGAGAATGACCAGCTCGATTATGAGGTACGTTTCCATACCGACCTCCAAGATGAACGCCTTCAGCACAGTTATACTGAAGCAAAGCTCGATTATCTGAAATCTCGACCAAAACTGCTTCTTGTCATTGACGAGAGCCATAACTTGCGCAACGACAAATCGGGCCGATACAAATATCTACTTGAAGAATTGCTGTCAACTCGCAGCCAATCTGACATCAAGGTGCTTGAACTCTCGGCTACTCCCATCAATACCAATATTAATGATGTGAGAAACCAATTCAAGCTCTTTGTCCGTGGCGAGGATTCGGGTTTCAATATCGATGAGTTTGGGATCCCATCGTTGACTGAACTTTTCAGAGAGGCCCAAAAGAAACTCAATGCGTGGAATGAGAACCAAGACCGCAAAATCGCAGATCTTGTAAACTCTCTGCCAGATAAGTTCTTCAATCTTACTGACCGTCTGGTCGTGGCTCGTACTCGCAAGATGATAGAGAAATCAGAAGGCAAGGATTTGGGTTTCCCAACCAAGAATAAGCCCAACAATGAATACATGGGTATCAAGCAAATTGGCCAATTGACGAGTTTTGGTGAAATATACGATACGCTGCTGGCCTCAAACCTTACTGCTTACCGTCCGAGTTCATACACCCAGCATGTAAAGGTAAAGAAAGTGACAGAGGATCAGCGTGCCCGTGAGAATTTCTTGGTTAAGATGATGTTGACTTTGTTCCTCAAGCGCTTGGAGAGCTCATGGGTGGCTTGCCAGACTACGGTTGAAAAAGTGCTTGCTCAACATCTCCATGCGTTGGATAAGGTTGAAAAATTCTTGTCTGGAGAGGACCGAAAGGCTACTATTGATGGTGAAGAAGATGAAACAATCCTCAGCGAAACCGAAGAGGATGGGGAAGATTTGACTCTGGGTAAGAAACATCCCATTCGGTTGGCTGATATGGTCGACATAGAGGAATTCAAGAAGGATTTGGAAAATGATATCCAGGCCCTCCGACGTTTCACTGATAATATGAGCCTTTACGCATCTCAAATCGAGAGCGGAGAGGTATTAGATGATAAGCTTGAGCGTCTGAAAGCAATCTTGACTGACAAGGTAAATCGATCTCATAAGAAGGTACTGATTTTCACCTCCTACACTGATACGGCGAATTATCTTTATAGAGAACTCGAAAAGGTATTTCCTGGTCGCGTGGCCTCCGCTGATGGCCAAGGCGCAACCTATCGAGGAAATCGGGAAGGAAATATACAAGATACCTTACGCCGATTCGCTCCACAGAGTAAAATGTATAAGGAGTATGATTGGAGCAGAGTCTACAATGCACATTACCCAAGCGACACCGACCGATTTGACAGATCCAAAAACAAATGGATTGTCAAATACGATGAGTGGAAAGGGATAATCCATGAGAGCGATGACCCATTGGCTAAAGAGTGCGCAAAGCGACTTGATGAGCCAGTGAGCATACTCATTGCTACGGATTGCCTCTCGGAGGGCCAGAATTTGCAAGATGCTCAGACTGTCATCAATTATGATATACACTGGAATCCTGTGCGTATCATTCAGCGCGTGGGCCGAATTGACCGTATCGGTTCGCCCAACTCATCAATAGACTGCTATAATTTCTGGCCAGCTGCCGACTATGAAAGCTACCTGAAACTTGCTGACCGAATTGAGCGCCGCATGGCTATGATAGCCTTGATGGGCACGGAGACTTTGGCTCTCACGGAGGAGATTCAGCGCCAACTTGCCGACAATCCTATTATTGATAAGAATGACAGCAAACTGTTGTCACAGTTACAAGAGTCAATTGATGATACCGAGGCAATGGCTGATACCTTTGGCCTCCATGACCTCTCGCTTGAGACTTTTCGTCAAGACCTCTTGGAATATCTTGGCGACAAGGGTGAGGATCTGAAGAATATGCCAAATGGTGTATTTAGTGGTTTCAAGACAGTAGATACGCTATTCCAAGATGTGCCAGAAAGCATAGTAGCACTCATGGGATATCCACATAAGCCTGATGGAGCTTTGGAACATGAGTATTCCGAATTATTCTTGGTGCTTCGAGCCGTTAATCCAGAGCGCAGTGAGCAAAACGTCAAGGTTTTCAATCGCCAAGAAATCCTTGCTATACTCAGCCAGAACAAGAATAAGAAGCGCAATGTGCCTGCTGCTATTGACCGCCATGACAAAGATGCGATTGCTAAATTGAAAGTTGTCCTAACGGGATGGATAGAAGAGCAAGTGCCTCGCCAAAATGCAAATATAGTTGGCAATCTGTTTAGTGGTGATTTCAGACGCATAACCCCTGAACAGGAAAAGCTTGAGCAAAAATTCAATCCCGCCAATATGGACCTCATTTGCTGGGATTATATAACTAAGTAGCCATGGTGGACCTATCAAAATTTCAGCAAGGCAGTGTGCTTGATGGCACTTTGCGCCTATTTGATTCTCTGTGGATAAAGATTTATACGCCCAGTGGTCTGCCAACGCCTTTAGAGCAAATACTGCAGGCTTCAGGGATGCCAGTAGCACAAATCCCTCAGTATGTCCTCAACGTTAATAAGAAGATTTCCTCTTTCTATTTCGTTGGAGTATTGGATTCCAATGCTTTGAAGGGCCAAAGAGAAGCCTTGGAGTTTAAGGAAGAAGTAGACAAAATTGGCAGTGATTATCAAGGCTTGTTGGTATTCGGCATGGAAGTACCAGAGGAGGAATCTCTCACTCGTTCTGAGATTTCAGCCTTGACACGCCTTCTCAACAGATTATCGAAAAGTGCTCCTGTGGCTCTGGTTGTGAAAAGAGGGGATTATGTGTCTTTTGCCATGTGTGAGCGCACCCCATGGGCGCAAGTGGATAAAAAAGGAGAGAAACCGGGCAAGGTATCTCTGCTGCGAAATATTTATGTACCTAAACCTCATCGAGGCCACATCGACATACTTGACCGCATGGCCTTGGGCAATGTCCGGACGTTTGATGCCCTATATAAGCAATGGCTCGATGTATTCAACTCAGATAAGCTGACCAATCGTTTCTATACCGAGCTTCAGAATTGGTTCTTCTGGGCTGTCAAAAATGTATCTTTCCCCAACGACATTGCTGATTCTACCGACAATGAAAAATACAACAACGAGAATGTAATCCGCTTGATTACACGCTTGATGTTCGTATGGTTTCTGAAAGAGAAGGGTCTGGTGCCAACAGAGATATTCAAGCCAAAATATCTCTCAGGCATCCTGCGTGATTTTGATCCTCTAAGCGAAGAGTCATCGCTATACTATCGAGCTATTCTTCAGAATCTTTTCTTCGGTACGCTTAACAAGCAAGTATCGGAGCGAAAATTCGCTTTTGACGAGGGATGGGCCAAGAATCGTAGTACCCATGGCATAAGGAATATATACAGATTTGAGGATAGCTTCGTATGGTGGGATAAAGGGAAGCCTGAAGAGTCGAGGCGCAAAGTTGAGGAGCAGGTGCTTCAACTTTTCAACCATGTGCCCTATCTCAATAATTCACTCTTTGAGTGTCTTGACGATAAGAAACAAAAAGGCAAGACGTATTATTGGGATGGATTCTCGCGCTGTGCCAAGAAACAGGCTAAAGTACCAAACCATCTTTTCTTTGCAAAAGAAGAGACAGCGGACCTCTCGGAATTCTATATAGACCCCTCAGAAAAGCCAAAAGAGAGCGAGCTGAAGAAGTATCGTAATGTTAAGGTACATGGCATCCTTGACATCTTGAGCCGGTATACTTTCACTATCGAAGAGAATACTCCCTTGGATGTAGATGTGGCACTCGACCCTGAGCTATTAGGTAAGGTTTTTGAGAATCTGCTGGCCGCTTATAATCCAGAGACCAAAAAGACGGCTCGCAAGTCAACTGGGTCATACTACACTCCGCGTCCAATAGTGCAGTATATGGTGGATGAGTCAATAGTGGCTTATCTCCAAAAGGCTGTGCCATCAGTTGAGGAATCCAAACTAAGACAGATGCTGGCTTATGATGACAAGGAATTGGATTTCGAGTTGGGAGAAGCTGACCGTAAAGCTATGGTTGAAGCCATCTTCAAATGTCGTATGCTCGACCCTGCCTGTGGGTCAGGAGCTTTTCCAATGGGCATCCTCCAACAGTTGTCGCATCTGCTGAGCCGTATAGACACTAAAAATGCCTATTGGGAAGAAATAGTGATGAATCGAGCCATGGCAGATGTTGAATTTGCGTCTCGTATGGATGTAGAAAGTAAAGAGAAGGAGATAGAGAATATTAAGAAGGTATTCAACATGTCTGTAGAATACCCAGACTATGCGCGCAAGCTCTATTTGATAGAGAATTGTATATATGGAGTGGATATTCAGAGTATTGCTGTGCAAATCTCGCGTCTACGATTCTTTATTTCCTTGATTTGTGAACAGCAACCGATCGATGATGCTTCAAAGAATTTTGGCATTAATCCATTGCCAAACCTTGAGCTGAAATTCGTGGCAGCTAATACTCTGGTGCCGTTGGCTAATGCTGAAAAGACTTATTCTTTATTTGAAGATGAGGAGATAAAAACTCGTATAAAGGAGTTGCGCCAGACACGTCATAGCCTTTTTGCTGTCACCTCAGCTTCCAGTAGGAAACGCAATCTGGAAAAGGATGAGAGATTGCGAAGAGAGATAGCTGAGCTCTCGGCAGATAAATTCACTGAGGAAAGAGAGAGTAAGATTCAAGAGAAAGAAAAGCTCTTGGTGGAAACTGAGGAAAAACTACGCTTCACTCAAGAGAATGCTATCGACAGAGTAGAAATTATTGAAAACCAAAATCTCTTTGGTGAGACCAAAGAAACCATACGCGTAAGCTCAAAGGAAAGAGAAGTCAAAAATCTACAATCCCAAATCTCATTCATAAAGAGCGAGATAAAGAGGCTTCGTGACACAGCCCAATCGGGCCGTGAATCTACCCTTGCCCTCGCTCGCCAACTCACCGAGTGGAACCCCTTCGACCAAAACGTCTCCTCCCCCTTCTTCGACCCCGACTGGATGTTTGGCATCAAAGACGGCTTCGACATCGTCATCGGTAATCCGCCGTATGTTCTATTGCCTAAGGAAGAATACCTTAGATTATATAGTATTTTCTATACTCATCAAGAAGGGAAAATAGATTTATATAGATTGTTTATTGAAAGGGTTATTTCTACACTATTAAGTGTCGAAGGAATTCTCTCTTTTATCACACCTAATACATTTTTAACCATACCCAGTTGTAAAGCATTAAGAAGATTTATCTTAAACAATGGCTCTTATCGGAACATTAGCTCTTATGATGATGATGTCTTTGATACAGCCTCTGTGAACAATGTGGTATTCGCATTTCAAAAAGATGTCAATATACAAAACACTCAAATTAGAAGAGTATCAATTCAAGGTGCCCAATCCTTCTATAAGAATTGCTTCTCCTCCTTGGAGGAGGATAATGCCATATTGAACATCTTTATTGATAAAGAGGCTTCTTCTTTGATTGAAAAAATAGAAGGAGTAGGACAAAAGCTAGGAACCATAGAATGTATTTCAATGTGTTTAGGAATACAACCCTATCATAATTCTATTCATACAAAGGAACAAATGAAAACAAAATTCCTTCATTCTCCCGTACAGCTAAACGATAACTATGTCTTAGAGAATGGAGGGCGTAATATTCTTTATTATGATATAAATCCGGCTATAGATAAGTGGGTAGATTATAGTAAAGAATTCTATATGAAACCTGATTTTAAATTCTTTTCTGGGCCTCGTATTGTACTAAGAGAAATAGCGGGAGAAACTCTTACTGCAACGTTCTTGGAGAATGATATGGTTTTCAACAAATCAGTTTATAATATCATACATTCTTCAAATGACTCTTCTTATCTACTCTTCCTACTTGGAATACTAAATTCTAAGGTAATTGGATATTATGTAGGGAAAAAAGGAGAAAAATCAGATCAGAATTTGTTCCCAAGAATTACAATGCGAACCTTGAAGAATCTTCCAATTCCTCCTTATGATGAAGCTATTGCCCAGAGCGTGGGGAGAGCATTGCTATTTAAGCGAAACAAGGAGCCTCGTTTTGAAAATGAAATTAATCTCATAGAGATTAAGGTGGGTGAGGTATTCAATCTAACATATAAAGATTATAAAACTATTGTACCCAACTCTCCTATTTCTCGAGAAGAATATGAGTCTGGATGTATATTATGACACCTAAAATACTTGAGTGCTATGGCGCAAGATTATAAATCCCTGTTGGAAGAAGCCCTAAAGGCAGCGGCTTACTTCCAGAAGCGAGGGAGAGATATCCCTGAAGATATCGCTGCTGATATTGAAAACTATCGTAAGGCCTGGTTGGCACAGCAAATTGGGCCCGCTCTACGAGATAGCTTGATGGCTTTCTTTCAAAACCATGATGAACCTATGTCTTTGCTTTTGGCTTATGAGCCAGGTAAAGGTATAAAGGTAGGTATTCCTCAAGGTGACATTGCGATACAGTCTTTCTTTGAAATCCCTATTGAAAGCAAAGGGAAGGAGAAAAAGAAAGAAGAGGATAAGAAGCGTAGCTACTCTCCTGACAGTACTACACGACTTATAGCTACATTTGATGATGGCACAGTTTATGATGACATCTTTGGCACTGTGGTTATTGTAAAATGTATAGAAAAGATTGGCATTGACCGTTCGCGTAACGCCCTGAATAACTTAGGTTACAATCGCATGGGTATTCCCTATATAGTTGACGTCAAACCTAAAGATCGTGAGAAATTCTATCATCCATTGAGCAATGGCTCTTTCTTGCTTGTCAATAACTCAAATGAAAGGAAAAAGAATATTATTGAGCAAGTGGGAAGGCATTGTGGAGTAGGTGTAAAATGCCAGGTTATCCCTCGTCATGGAAATGGAGGCAACCAAGAGGAGGAATCTTAAGAGACCCTCACTCTGGTGCTGAATTTTCGGAGGAGAAAAAGATTTTCATCCGTGGAGAGCCCCTTATCAGTTATGAGCGCAAGGGGGTCATTAGGCCGCATTCTATTCCTCTCGCTCCTTGGCGAGGGCATACGCATGCCCTCGCGGCAGAATGCTGAGCGGCGCAATCGGTATATCGCCGAGTGCGCCACGAGCATGGTATTCTCATCA
>JAJBUH010000092.1:9988-12447 GCA_020860445.1 Bacteroidales bacterium
CTCGCTTTACTCCTACCAGTTCGCCCAATTGCTCTTGAGTGAGTTGTTTGGACAGGCGTGCATCCTTTATGGATTGGCCTAATGCATAGAGTTCTACCTCTCTATCCAGTTCTTCTTCAAATTCTTTTCGTTCCTCAGACCCAGCTACTCCGATGTATCTTTCGAGGAGCTCATCATAAGAATCGATGGTTTTCTTTTGTTTAGTAGTTTCCTTATCCATTATTGTCTTTTATCGTTGTAGTATCTTTTCATTATGTCAATCGCATGCTTGATTTCTGAAGGTGGGGTCTTCTGTTGCGCTCTGAAAGGCTTAATGAGTCCATATACTCGGTGGCTTCTTCCAAGAGTTTTATCTTTATTTGTAGAAATGTTCCCATGCTTTATTTATTACGATGCAAAGATACGATTTGTTTACGATATATGAAACAAAATTGCGATATTTTTCGTCTCGCTCCTTGGCGAGGGCATCCGCATGCCCTCGCGCCAAAATGCTGAGCGGCGCAATCGGTATATCGCCGAGTGCGCCACCAGCATGGTCTTCTCATCTGTCACCCCAGAATCATCGCTGTATCCCCTGATGGCGGAATATGAGGGGAGAAAGGAGGTAGCGAGGATATAGGGAGGGGCAGCGATGGTGAGGGGCAGGTATGGTGAGGGGCAGCGAAACTGCCCCTCACGAGAAGCCGCCATCCGGATGTATTTATCCTTATTCTGGTTTCATTTGGCAGTAGCGGGAGTGCCAGAGCTGTTGGTAGGGGGTGGGGCGGGGAGAATCGTCAAGGGGGATGCCAGAGGCGAGGTCGGTGGCGATGGCGAGGACGATGCGGCCCAGGTCGAGGGTATCGGCCAGGTCTTGGCCATCTGGGCAGAATAGGCTGCGCGTAGCATCGTATCCAAGCAGCGCTCCGATGATGTTGCCGCATATCGAGCCAGTGCTGTCTGAATCGCCATTGTGGTTTACAGCGGCGCGAATGGCCAAGGCTGGATTGTTTTGATATCTCACGGCGCAGAATATGGCTATCGCCCATGCCTCGTCTGCCACCCAGCCCTCGCCCAGTTGGGCGATGACCTCAGTATCAGGCACTTTGGATTTGGCTAATTCGAGGGCACTTTTAGTCGGCTGGGCCAACTTGGCTTTTGCCTCACCATATTCGCCGGGATACATGTATTGCAAATCATTGAGGGCATTGATTACCGATGAATCCATATAGTAGAGATGCGACATGCCGGCAGGTATATTCATGGCCTCGTAGATGACCCTCGCCATCAGTCCGGCTGGCAAGAAACCCAGCGGATGCCGGTGAGTGATGCGAGCTGCTTCGCAAGCCGTCTTCTCCATCTTGTGGATGAAATCCTGGTCGCCCTTGCTATTGATTCTGTTATACAGCAATGGCACGGGGGCGATGCGCATCAGGCCTCCGCAGCCCTTGCTGTTGTTCTGCACTTTCTGGCCTTGCAATAGGCTCTCGCAAGCCGAGAGGCAGGTATTGCCAGGAGCGCGCTGATGTCTCATCGGCTCCAGATCACGCAGCCATGTGAATTTTGGGTTGTTGCTATTCAGTTTTCCGGTCTGAGTGTAATACCAATCGAGGTATGCGTAGGGCAGATAGCTCTCCAAGGGACCCATGACTCCGCGTGTTTCGCCGCGAGTAATCGCCGATAGCAAACCATTGGCAGTAAAGAGGGTCATCTGGGTATCATCGCTGCAGATAGCCCGACCCTGGCTGTCAAGCTGGAAATGGGTGATGCCATCCTTGCCATATTGCGAGCGTATCCAGGCAAGCGTGTTGAACTCCACGGCATATCCCAGAGCATCGCCAGCCGCGCCGAGCATCAGCGAACCCTGAATCTTATCAAGAGTCATGGGTGGTATAGCATGGGTATTATGTTGGTCGTTTTTGGCTTGCTGCTGAAGGGTATACTCCTGCGGGGTGAGGCAGTGGTGCAGTTTGCGCAAGTCATATATGAACTCGCTAGGCAACGATACGTTGGCAAGCTCAAGAGCCTGGGCGAAGAGCGGTGAGATAGCCTTGGTAGGGAAACCAGCTATGCCGCATCCTATCTTTGTAACCAGGAAGTGAAGCTGTGGATTCTGGCGAGCGTAGGATATGAATTGGTCAACATACGGTTTGATTGTGGCGACCCCGCCTTGCATTGTGGGGATGGCGTAGCTCTGGCCCTGAGGGCCAACACCAACGCCCATTTTGGCGCCGAAGTGCTTGCGGGCATAGCGAGCGGCTCCGCCGCCGTGCTTCCCGGCCAGGTTTGAGCCGAATACGAATACTTGATTGGGCTTGAGGGCGGTCACCTTCTCAGGGGTCACGCCGCAGTTGATAACGTAGGTCATGGCAGTAAAATTTTATTAGTGTCAAAATTACACCGCAAAGTTACGGTGTATTTTTGACACCACCAAATTTTTCTTCAAAAATTTTACCCAAAAAGTGATTTTTTTTCTTTTC
>JAJBUH010000203.1 GCA_020860445.1 Bacteroidales bacterium
AAAAATTTAATTGTTACAAAAATTTTTACTTCAGAATCGCTGAGTAGTTACAAATTCCACCCTTGCCAACCATCCTGAGGGTTAATCGTTACTATAGTATTAACCCTTAAAGTGTATGGAAAGAGACTTCATAATGAATAATGGCCTGGAGATCCCATCAGTGGGATTGGGCACTTGGCAAACGCCTAATGGCGATACGGCCATTGAAGCAGTGAAATGCGCTTTGTCGGATGGCTATCGCCATATCGATGCGGCAGCAGTGTATGCCAACGAGGAGAGCGTAGGTCGAGGCATCGCCGAAAGCGGCATCCCTCGCAGCCAAATTTTTGTAACCAGCAAGGTGTGGAACACCAATCGCGGCTACGATGCCACGCTCCGCGCTTTTGATAAGACATCAAAGGATTTAGGTCTTGACTATCTTGATCTCTATTTGGTGCATTGGCCAGCTTCGCCCAATCAATTCCCCAATTGGAAGGAAATCAACCGAGACACCTGGCGCGCTATGGAACGCCTCCACAAGGAGGGGCGCGTAAAGTCGATTGGCGTGAGCAATTTTATGCCTCATCACCTTGAGGCGCTTATCCTAAAGGCTGAATTTATGCCAGCGGTTGACCAGATTGAGTATCATCCGGGGTTCATGCAGCACGAGACGGTAAAGTATTGCAAGGAGCATGACATCCTGGTAGAGGCTTGGTCGCCTCTCGGCACAGGTCGCTTGCTCGACAATACCACCCTGCGAGAGATAGCAGAGCGCTACGGCAAGTCGGTGGCTCAGATTTGCATCAGATGGTGCCTCCAGCATCACGTGTTGCCACTGCCTAAATCGATCACTCCGGCCCGCATACTGCAAAACATCGAGGTCTACGACTTTAAAATTTCTCCCGCCGACATGGCCATCATCGATGCCATGCCCTATTGCGGCGGCTCCGGCCTCGACCCCGACAAAATCGACTTCTAATCCCAATACTGGGACAGGGGACAGTCCCCTGTCCCAGTATTGAACATAAGGGAGGGAGGGGTTGTTTTGATAGAAAAAGGAAGATTATGAGAGCTCTAAGATTTGTCATATTATTGGTGGCGACTGCAATGATAGCAACCGCTGGCTCGGGGTGCAAGGCTCTGAAGGGAAGTGAGGAATCGGCCAAGGCAGATTCCATCAACTATGTCGTGGGCAAAGCCCTCATTGAGAACCAGACATTCCTGATGTCGGTCAACCGAGTGATGATTATGAGTGTCACCATCCCCTCAGTAACCCCATCTACCAATTTCATACTTGTCATGGGCGACAAAGGCGTAGTGCAATTGTCGCCTGGACATAGCGGTGGGCCCAATGGAGTGGGCGGTTTCACTGTCAAAGGTACCATCACTGACTACAAATACACAGTTAACAAGAATGGCGAGGTCAGCATGCAGTTCCACCTGAGCGCCCCCATCGGCTCGTGCGACGTACAAGCCACAATGGTCAAAGGTTCGAATCGAGCCACAGCTTATGTGCAAAGCACATTCCACCGAGGGCGCACCACCATGTACGGCACCATCCAACCCATCGACGATTCCTACTTTGAGGGTCACTCGATATTCTGATACATAACAAAGGCCCCGACGCCAGCTGGCGTCGGGGCCTTTGTTATGTATCAGTGTGAGGGGGTTTACTCCTCATCCTCTTCTGGCTCGCGCATGTTATGGAAGACATTTTGCACGTCTTCGTCATCCTCGAGCTTCTCGAGCAGCTTCATCACCGATTCGCGATCCTCAGGCGACACATCCTTCAGGTCGTTAGGGATGCGCTCAAATTCAGCGCTGATGATCTCAAAGCCATTGTCCTCGAGATATTTCTGTATGCCGGCAAACTCCTCAAAAGCGCCGTACAGTACGATTTCCTCATCATCGCCTTCGAGTTCGTCTACGCCGTAGTCGATGAGTTCAAGCTCGAGGTCCTCGAGGCTTATACCATCCTTAGGCTTGATTTTGAACACGCTCTTGTGGTCGAACAGGAAGGTAAGCGAACCCTGGGTGCCGAGCGAACCGCCGTGCTTGTTGAAGTATGAACGCACGTTGGCCACAGTGCGGGTATTGTTGTCGGTAGCAGCTTCGACAAAGATAGCGATGCCGTGAGGGCCATATCCCTCGTAGGTTATCTCCTTGTAATCGCTGGCATCCTTATCGGTAGCCTTCTTGATAGCGCGCTCGATGGTATCCTTAGGCATATTGGCAGCCTTGGCATTCTGGAGCAGAGCACGCAGGCGCGGGTTTGACGAAGCGTCGCTACCGCCCGACTTAACGGCGATGGTGATTTCCTTGCCGATGCGGGTGAATGTGCGCGACATGTTGCCCCATCTTTTCAGTTTTCTTGCTTTGCGGTATTCAAAAGCTCTTCCCATATAGTTATGAGTTATGAGTGTTGAGTTATGATTATTTTGTTATTGTAATAGTTGGGTATATTATCTGAGCTCGGCCCCCACTCTCTTTTGGAGATTGGCGATAATCTTGGCCATGATCTGGTCGATCTGCTTGTCTTGCAGTGTCTTCTCCGGATCTTGAATCGTCATTGCGATGGCATACGATTTCTTGCCCTCAGGCAGATTCTTGCCCTCGTAGACATCAAACAGGCTTACGCTCTTGAGCAGTTTCTTCTCAGCCTCGCGTACAGCTTGCTCTACCTGCTCCATTGTCACAGAGCTGTCAACGAGCAGCGCCAAATCGCGCTTGACTGGCATAGTGCGCGGCAGCGGAGCGAAGGTCACCTTCTTGCCTGCGGCAAGTTTGACCATGGCAGTCCAGTCGAGTTCGGCATACAATACCTCTTGCTTGACATCACATTCCTTAGACACCGATTTCTTGATGATGCCCATATCGCCCAGATGCTTGCCGCTGCGAGTATCTATCGAGAGCGAAGTCTCGAAGACATCAAGTTTGCCTGGCTGGAGCGTCACTTCGCGGCTGTTGATGCCCAAGCGAGCGAACACATTGGCCACGATAGCCTTAAGGTCAAAGAACGTTGACTCCTCGGTCGGACGTGCCCAGTTGCCAAGTCGAGTATTGCCAGTGAGCCAGAGAGCCAAGCGAGAACTCTCGGTGTATGGTGCCAGAGGCTTCTCAATCGACGGTTCAACATCTGGATTAAGGAAATAGACATTACCAAACTCATAAAGCAGCAGGTCGGGCATCTTGCGATTGACATTGTGCATAATGGTCTCCAAGCCGCCAAATAGCAAGGTCTGGCGCATAACATTCAGGTCCTGGCTCAGCGGATTGAGCAGTTTGACACAATGCGTGGCTGGATAGCACTCAAGCGGAGCGTAGTATTTCTCAGCCGTCAACGAATTGTTGAGAATCTCGTTGAATCCCTCAGCAGTGAGCTGCTCGGATATGGTGCGCTGCAAATCATCTGACACATCGGTGATAGTCTTGAACGACAGCGAAGAGTGCACCTCGGTGGGCATCTCCACATTATTATACCCGTAGATGCGCAAGATATCCTCAATCACATCGCAGGGACGCTTGACATCTACTCGGTAGGTCGGCACCTCAAGGCTAAGATTGCCCATATTCTGAGCCACAATCTCAATCTCAAGAGATTTGAGTATCGAATCGACGGTATTCTCTGGTATCTTCTTGCCAATCAGAGCATTGATATCCTCATAACTGAGTTCAACGCTGAACGGTGGGAACTCCCCAGCCTTGACATCAAACACCTTGCCTACGATTTCGCCGCCAGCTAATTCCTTGACCAGCAGAGCGGCTATCTTGAGGGCATACATGCAACCATTGGGGTCAACGCCACGCTCAAAGCGGAACGAAGAGTCAGTGTTCAGTCCCTGGCGGCGAGCTGTCTTGCGCACACGCGTAGGATTGAAATATGCGCTCTCAAGGAACACATCAACCGTATCCTCAGTCACGCCAGAATCCAAGCCGCCGAATACGCCAGCGATACACATTGGCTCCTTGCCATTGCATATCATCAGATCCTCAGCAGTGAGGGTACGCTCTACGCCATCAAGAGTGGTGAATTTAGTGCCTGCTGGGCAATTGCGCACAACCACAGTGCCATCGGCAATTTTTGAAGCATCAAAGCAATGCATCGGTTGACCAAAGGCATGCAACACATAGTTTGTGATGTCAACTACATTGTTGATAGGACGCACGCCGATTGCATTGAGGCGATCCTTGAGCCATTGCGGACTCTCAGTCACCTTGACACCCTTGATGGTAGCGCCGCAATAGCGCGGGCATCCCTGGTTGTCCTCAACCTCGACGATTACGCCCATAATCTCTGGCTCGTCTACCTTGAATTTCTCAACTGATGGCCGATGAGGCTCTGCCGGATTGGCATGGCAGCAAAGCCAAGCGCTTAGGTCGCGAGCCACGCCATAATGCGAAGCGGCATCAATGCGGTTAGGGGTAAGGTCAACCTCGAGCACATAATCGTCTGACAAACCATAATATTGGGCGGCAGGAGTACCAGGCTCAGCTGTGCCATCAGCCAGCACTATAATGCCAGCATGGGAATTGCCAATGCCTATCTCATCCTCGGCGCAAATCATACCAAAAGATTCCACGCCGCGAATCTTAGATTTCTTGATGTTGAACTCCTTGTCGCCATCATACAGAGTGGTGCCGACAGTAGCCACAACCACTGTCTGACCAGCTGCCACGTTGGGTGCTCCGCACACTATCTGCGTGGCCTTGCCATCGCCCAAATCTACGGTAGTGATGTGCAAATGGTCGCTGTCGGGATGGTCAACGCAAGTCAGAACCTTGCCTATTACAATCCCTCGCAGACCTCCTTTAATTGATTCGACGCGCTCGACCGAGCCCGTTTCCAATCCTATCGAAGTCAAAGCGGCTGCCAATTCCTCGGGGGTAAGGTCGAAATCGACATACTGCTTGAGCCAATTGTAAGATATATTCATATCTGTGAAACGATTGTTATTTCCTTTTAAAGCGCAAATTTACACATTTTTCCTGACACTCTCCACATTTTTCCCACAAAAAATATTACATAAAAAATGTCACTCCCATCGCCAATTAGGCGCTGGGGAGTGACACAAGCATTTATCCATTATTTTTTATCAAAGAGAGGGAGCTGTGCTGACTGCCATCACATTGTAAGTTAAGACTGTGCCGTTATCGACATCGGTAACCTCGACGATGAACGACAGGGTCATCAGATTGGCAGTGTTGGTGGTGCCGCGCAGGTTGGTCACCTTGTAATTCTCTATCTCAACAATCGAGCTCGATGACTCAACGCGTGATGGCACTTGCTCGTCGAGAGACAGGCTGACCATACCGTTTTTGTCAATGTCGAATGCGATGCCGGTGAACTGCAGGTCTATTGCATTCATAGCCGATGAGAGCTGGAAGTCCTCGATTACGAGCTTGGCCATGCGATTCTCAGCCTTGTTGAGGTCGAGTGTCGAATCGCCATCATACAGGGTGATGTAGTAGAGGGGACGAGCGCTATCGCTTGAGGCAAAGCTGGAGCCGTCATCGCAGCTGACAGTGGTCTCGCCATAATTGATCAGACCAGCGGGGAACGATATGATGCTGTAACCGCTTGATGCGATTGAGTAGTTGATATTCAGACAGGGATAATAAGTCGTAGAGGTGACCATGCGGTCATATACGTAGAAATTTAAAGTTGAGAATGTCGGAGGAATCAACGACGATGAGGGGGTAACGTTGGTAAGGCTGATGCGCTTCCAATCGTTGACAATAGCCCAAGGCACCTGGTTGAAGGTGAGAGTACCCAGTGAGCCCGAAGGGAGAGTGAGGCCAGAAATCTGAACATCAGCAACCATGTCGGTGTAATTGTAGGTCACTTCGTAGCCCACACCTTGCTGATATGTGGGTGTGTCGTTGCCGTCTTCAAATATCACATTGAAGAAACGTGAGAAGGTAGAGGTATAAGATAGCGAGTTGTTGCTGTCGTTGCTGAGGCAGCTGGTAGTACCGAGCAGAGCTGCACCAGCGGCCAAGGCCATGACAATTTTGTTGAATTTCATTTGTTGGTAGTTGTATTAATGGTTGGTTTGTTTTCCAGTTTTGGCGGGGTATGCCTCCCCTTCTCTATTGCTGCGGCATAATCTATACAAAATTACTCAATAATCCGTATATAACAAAAAGGCGTTAAAGATATTTATCTAAAACGCCTTTAAATTCATTATTATTTGCCTTAATTCAAGTATTGAAATCGGCAGTGTATGTCACTGATTCCATTTCCATCGGAATCGGGGGAGCCATCTTCGAAACGCTCACCGTGCCATGCGAGATTTGTCTGGGATACTCGGCCCGTAGAGCCGCGATGATACGCCCAGCCGCAGCCTCGATCAGTTTGCAAGGATGCGACATCTCGCGCTTGATTAGCTCGGCGACTGCCGCATAGTTGATGGTATCTGCCAAGTCATCAGTCGACATTGCTCGCTCGGTAGCGGGGACATCCATCGTCAGCGACACCTCAAAGATGTTGCCCACTCGACGCTCCTGCTCCATCACCCCATGGTGGCTGAGCAGGCGCAAACGATTGATCGAAATGCGACCCATCAGCGCTTGTTGCCTTTTGAGCCGCGATGACGGCTGTGCTTCACTGTCTTTTGCTGCTGCCTCGGACCTTGCTGCTCAGCAT
Source organism: Bacteroidales bacterium (assembly GCA_020860445.1). Lineage (GTDB taxonomy): Bacteria > Bacteroidota > Bacteroidia > Bacteroidales > Muribaculaceae > CAG-873. The sequence continues at coordinate 6,626 of JAJBUH010000203.1, forward strand.
AGCTACTGCGCTTAGCCTTGGCCTTGGGCGATGGGCGACGCGAAGAACCTTTCCTGGGAGCAGCATCGGGATTCTTATTGATTTCCTCGGCCAGCTTTTCGGCTTTCTTCTCAGCATCGGGTGTGCGCCCAAAGTCATCGACGATGGCAAAGTCGAGCTGCTTCTTGTCGAGATTGGCGCGAGCCACCTTGACAGTCACATTGTCGCCCAGGCGATATTTGTTGTTGTGCCTGCGGCCCACGAGGCAGTAGTTGCGCTCGTCAAAGTCATAGTAGTCGTCGGCCAAGTCACGCACTGGCACCAGACCCTCGCATTTGTTGCTGTCAAGCTCGACATACAAGCCCCACTCGGTCACGCCCGAGATGATACCGGAATATGTCTCGCCAAGATGGTCGGCCATAAACTCGACTTGCTTGTATTTGATTGAGGCGCGCTCGGCATTAGCTGCCAGCTGCTCCATATCCGACGAGTGCTTGCATTGCTCCTCGAGCTTTTCCTTGTTTACACTGCGACCTCCGCTCATGTATTTCTCGAGCAGACGGTGCACCATCATATCGGGGAATCGGCGGATAGGCGAAGTGAAATGAGTGTAATACTCAAATCCCAAGCCATAGTGGCCGATATTATCGGTCGAATAGATTGCCTTGGCCATCGAGCGGATTGCCAGAGTCGAGAGGAAATTCTCCTCTGGCTTGCCCTTGACATCTTCAAGCATCTTGTTGAGCGAGCGGTTGACCTCTTTTGAGCTGCCGCTTGATTTAATGCGGTAGCCGAATGTGCTTGACAGCGAAGCCAAATCAGAGAGCTTGCCGGGGTCAGGCATATCATGCACACGATATACAAATGCCTTGGCTTTCTTCTTGGGCCCGGCCTTGCCGATAAACGTGGCGACTGTGCGGTTGGCCAGAAGCATAAACTCCTCGATGAGCTTGTTGGCATCCTTTGATTCCTTGAAGTACACGCCCGTGGGCTTGCCATTCTCGTCGATGTCAAAGCGTACCTCAACGCGGTCAAACTCGACCGAACCATTCTCATATCTCTCCTCGCGCAGAATCTTGGCCAAGCGGTCAAGCGTCAGCAGCTCTTCGGCAAATTCGCCTTCGCCCTTCTCTATAATTTCTTGAGCCTCTTCGTAAGCAAAGCGGCGCTGACTGCGTATCACCGTGCGCACAATCTTTGAGTTCAAGACCTTGCCATGCTCGTTCATCTCAAAGATGGTCGAGAATGTGAGCTTATCCTCATCAGGGCGCAGCGAGCAGATACCGTTGCACAGATGCTCGGGGAGCATCGGTACCACGCGGTCGACCAGATAGACCGATGTGGCTCTCTCCTCAGCCTCGCGGTCAATGATTGTGTTGGGCTTTACATAATGGGTGACATCGGCAATGTGCACGCCTATCTCATAGTTGCCATTGGGCAGCTTGCGTATCGAGAGGGCGTCGTCAAAGTCCTTGGCGTCCTTGGGGTCGATGGTGAAGGTAGGCACCCCGCGCATATCCAAGCGCTTGGCCACCTCCTCGGGTGTGATGCCGTCCTTGATGCGGTCAGCAGCCTTCTCGACAACCTCGGGATATTTATAGGGCAATCCAAACTCAGCCAGAATGGCATGAATCTCGGCTGTGTTGTCGCCAGTCTTGCCCAAGATATCGATCACCTCGCCCTTGGGATTCTTGGCATCCTCGGGCCACTCGGTGATTTTCACGATAGCCTTGTCGCCAGTCTCGCCTCCCTTAAGTTTTGCCTTAGGTATGAAAATATCAGAGGCCAAGTATTTAGAATCGGTGAGCAGGTAGGCAAAATGCTTGTCAACCTGCAATGTACCGATAAATACCTGGTCCTTCTTCTCCAGAATCTCTAATACTTCGGCCTCTGGCTCCGCTCCCTTGCGGCGAGCGGCAATCGATACCAGCACGCGGTCGCCATTGAGAGCGTGCTTTGAGTTACGCTCGGCAACGAATATGGTTTCGTCTTCGTCAGTGACTACGCTGTTCTTGCCATTTGAGCGGCGCACGAATACGCCCTCGGCAGTCACGCTGCGCAGCACTGTTTTGTACACCCCTGGCGACACCTCCACCAGGTCGCCATCGAAAGCGAGTTCCGCAAGGGCCAATGCCACTGCTTTTTGTTGCGCAGGAGCCTTAAGACCCAAGGCCGCTGCCACTTGATGATAATTGAACGTCTTGTTCTTTTGTGTCTCAACGTAAGCAAGCACCATTTCCCTGGTATGCTTGCTCGGCGTGCTCTGCTTCGATGATCGAGCCATAGTGAATACGTGTTGTTAAGGGTGTTGAGTGTTGCGTTTTTGCGCTGACGGGTTTAGGCGTCGATGTTGGCGTAATTGGCGTTAGCCTCGATGAAATCGCGGCGCGGGCCCACGTCCTCGCCCATCAGCATCGAGAAGATGCGGTCGGCCTCGGCGGCGTCGCTGATTGTCACCTGCTTGAGCATGCGGTGCTCTGGGTCCATTGTGGTGTCCTTGAGCTCGCGGTCGCTCATCTCGCCAAGACCCTTGTACCGCTGCACCGTGGTGCCTTGGCCATTGCGCATTATGAAGTTTTGCACCTGTTGGTCGGTCCAGCAATACTCTTCGGCCTTGCCGCGCTTGCACTTGTAGAGCGGCGGTGTGGCCAGGTAGAGATAGCCGTTTTCGATGATCGGCCTCATGCGACGGAAGAAGAAAGTCATGAGCAACGTAGCGATGTGGGCGCCGTCGACATCGGCATCGGTCATGATTATGATCTTGTGGTAAGCCAGCTTGCTGAGGTTGGCCTCCTTGGGATCCTCCTCTGTACCTATAGTAACACGCAAAGCGCGGAAAAGGTTGGAAATCTCCTCGTTGTCGAGGATTTTGTGCTCCATAGCCTTCTCAACATTCAAGATTTTGCCGCGCAATGGCAGGATGGCCTGGAATGTGCGGTTGCGAGCCTGCTTGGCTGTTCCTCCTGCCGAATCACCCTCGACGATGAAAAGTTCGCAATCCTCGGCAGTGCGGCTTGAGCAGTCGGCGAGTTTGCCGGGCAGTCCGCCTCCGCTGAGTGGCGACTTGCGCAGCACTTGCTTGCGGGCATTGTAAGCAGCATGGCGTGCCTGGGCTGCCAGGATTACCTTCTCAACGATGGTCTTGGCTTGCTTGGGATGCTCCTCAAGGTATGTTCCGAGGGCATCGCTCACGGCTGTTTGCACAGCGCCGATTACCTCGTTGTTGCCAAGCTTGGTCTTAGTTTGACCCTCAAACTGAGGCTCCATCACCTTGACCGAAACCACGGCAGTGAGACCCTCGCGGAAGTCATCGCTGGCAATCTCAACCTTGGCATTCTTGAGCAGATTGTTGTCCTCAGCGTACTTCTTGAGAGTAGAGGTCAAGCCTCGACGGAAACCCGTCAGGTGGGTACCGCCCTCAATGGTGTTGATATTGTTGACGAATGAATAGACATTCTCATTGTAGGTGCTGTTGTAGGTCAGAGCCACCTCGACGGGGATGCCTTGGCGCTCTGTGTCGAGATGGATCACATCGTCGATCAAGGGCTCCTTGCTCGAATCAATATAGCGCACAAATTCACTCAGGCCCTCGCTCGAGTAGAATGTCTCGGTCTTGGGATTGCCCTCGGCATCGATCTCGCGCATGTCGGTGAGGGTAAGGGTGATGCCGGCGTTGAGGTAGGCCAGGTCGCGCAGACGGTTGGCCAGTGTCGAATAGTCGTAGACTGTCACAATGAAAATGCTCTCATCGGGCTTGAAGGTGATGCTGGTGCCAGTGCGCTGGCTCTCGCCGATCACCTTGAGTTCTGAGGTGGGCTTGCCGCAAGAGAACTCTTGCATGTAAGCCTTGCCGTCGCGGTGCACCTCGGCTCGCAGGTAGGTCGAGAGAGCGTTGACGCAAGATACGCCCACGCCGTGCAGACCACCCGACACCTTGTACGAGCCCTTGTCGAACTTGCCGCCGGCGTGCAACACTGTCAGCACTACCTCGAGAGCGCTCTTGTGCTCCTTTTCGTGCATGTCGACAGGGATGCCACGGCCGTCATCTACCACGGTGATTGAGTTGTCATTGTTGATTGTGACGAAAATATGTTTTGCATAGCCGGCAAGCGCCTCATCAATTGAGTTGTCAACAACCTCGTACACCAAGTGGTGCAAACCTTTTTCTGAGATGTCGCCGATGTACATAGCCGGACGTTTCCGCACAGCCTCCAGGCCTTCGAGCACCTGGATATTTTCTGCGGTATAGTCCTCTCTTCTTTCTGCCATATTGAGTAATTCTGTATTATATGTCCTATTGATTAAATAGCCTACAAAGTTACGAATTTTCTCTGACATGACAAAATAAATGTAACAGCGCTGTTACAACAAAAAAAGCGTCTCAACCGGGGGGCCGGGGCGCCTTTAATGAGTTCTCAACGGAGAGAGGTTATTTCTGTGCGAATTGCACTGCTGGATAGATGTAAGGTGCTGGCATCATCACAGGGTGAGCCTTTGCCACCTGTGTACCTACCTTGTAGTGGATACCGGGTTGAGCGGTGAAGGTGACGTTGCTCTGCTGCTGGAAGACGGTGACGATATCTGAGCCACCGAACTGGAAGTAGCTGATTTCCTCGCCCTTGCGCAGGGTACGACCGACTTCGGCCGTTGTGATAATCGAGGATACCTGGGCCATACCCATAGGACATACAGCAACCAGACCAATCGAGCTGGCGATCACAACCAAGCCACGAGCCTGCTGGAACTGATATCCAGGAGTATCAGGAATATCAAACTTACGTTTGATGACAATGTGCTGCTTGCCTTCGGGATCACCGGCGATAGGCTCGGCCTCAACTTGCAGGTAAACGCAGCCCTGAATCATACGCGATTCCAATACCAGACCGCCTACAGGGGCGTGCTGACGGTGATAGTCAGTGGTGTTAAGGAATGAGTGGGTGAACTGACCACCCATGAAGCAGTCTTTGTAAGGTGAGCCGTCGAGCAGCTCTTCGATCTTCCAGTGCAGACCCTTGATGGTCACGAACGAATCTGAGCGGATTTCCCACTGGCCGTCAAATGTCGAATCGGCATCAGCGGTAATCACTGTATCATCGAGAATATCGGCTATAGGACGGCAGCCCGGCTTGGTGCTACGAGCAAACATTTCGTTGAATGTCTTCCAGCCGCCTCTCGGCTCGATATACTCATTCATGTTGTAGATAGGAGATGCGAAGAATGTCTGCACTGACTCCTTGGTGATTGACTGAGGTTGATCCATCCATTCGCCGAGAGCGTCGACATATTTCTGCATCCATTTGCTCAGCACGGTCAAGGCCGGTTGCTGGTCGTGAGGAACTACAGCGTTTTGCAAGCTCTTGACAGGTTCCTGGTCGAGCAGGAAGTAGAATTCAGCCACATGCTGATATACGATGGTACCTTGGCGGTTTTCTACAGGCACCCAGCTAAGCTGGGCATTCAACCAATCGAAGTAGTCGTCGAGTGTTTTGATGGAATCGAACTCGACTACGTTCTGGGCCTTAGCATTCTTGAGGGCCTCTTCAAATTTTTCTTTCCAACCGTTTTGGTTGATAAGGTCTACGAGTTCTTGTACAATAGGCTTTAGTGTGCTTGCCATAATACTAGTGATGTTACGTTTTAGTGATTCTACTTTTACCGGCCTCAGAAGTAGTCGAGCCATCGTAGTTTGTTTCAGCAGGTGGCGCTGCTTTCATTCCCGGATTTGTAATTAGAACACCGCGCATAAAAAATCGTTCGTTGAGATTTGCGTACTTTAATCTTTTACGAACGATTCAATATTATTACAAGTAACTATAAATC
>JAJBUH010000279.1 GCA_020860445.1 Bacteroidales bacterium
AGTTATAAGTTATGAGTTATGAGTTATGAGTTATAAGTTATGAGTGATCAGCTAATATACCTTAACTCTTACTTATTCACTATTCACTATTCACTATTACTTATTTATAGGTCTTCCTCGATGCCGAATTCGTCATCGTCGGTGAGGTCGGCGTCAAAGAGGCCCTCATCGGGATCGGCTGGAGCCGGAGTATCCTCGGGGGAGACTTCGGGCTTCTCCTCCTTCTTGGCCGGTTTGGGAGCGGCTCCGTCATGGTCGGCGCTGTACATAGCGTCCATGATCTTCTTTTCCAGCTCTTCGGCCAGTTCGGGATTGTCCTGGATCATCTTCTTGGTGGCGTCGCGTCCCTGAGCGAGCTTGGTGCCGTTGTAGCTAAACCAAGAACCGCTCTTCTGGATCACATTGTAGTCAACACCGAGGTCGAGGATTTCGCCCGACTTGGAGATGCCTTCACCAAACATGATGTCAAACTCGGCGCGCTTGAAAGGAGGCGCAACCTTGTTCTTCACCACCTTGATGTATGCGCGTTTGCCAAGCACATCCTCGCCGTCCTTGATGGGGTTGCGCGAACGGATGTCGAGACGCACCGAGGCGTAGAATTTCAGCGCGTTGCCGCCAGTGGTGGTCTCGGTGGGACCGAACATCTGGCCAATCTTCTCACGCAGCTGGTTGATGAAGATACAGGTGGTGTTGGTGCGCGAGATAGCGCCGGTGAGTTTGCGCATGGCTTGCGACATCAGTCGAGCCTGGAGGCCCATGTTGCGGTCGCCCATTTCGCCCTCGATTTCGTTCTTGGGGGTAAGAGCGGCAACAGAGTCGATGACGATGATGTCGATGGCCGACGAGCGAATCAGCTGCTCAGCGATCTCGAGCGCTTGTTCGCCGTTGTCGGGCTGCGAGATGAGCAGCTCGTTGACATTCACGCCGAGCTTCTGAGCATAGAAACGGTCAAAAGCGTGTTCGGCGTCGATTATAGCGGCAATGCCCCCAGCCTTTTGGGCCTCAGCGATTGCGTGGATGGCCAGAGTGGTCTTACCCGACGATTCCGGGCCATAGATTTCGATGATGCGGCCTTTGGGGTATCCGCCTACGCCGAGGGCGTAGTTGAGGCTGATCGAGCCAGAGGGGATTACCTCGACTTGCTCAATCACGTCGTCGCCGAGCTTCATGACTGCTCCTCGGCCAAACGATTTCTCGATCTTTCCCAATGCCTGATTGAGGGCGTCGAGCTTGGCATTGCGAGCGGCATCGACACCAGTGTCTTTTGCTCCCTTTTTGGCAGCTGCCTTCTTAGGCTTTTCGGTCTTTTCCATATCTATATTTTCATTTTATTTTCTGATGCAAAGTTAGCAATTTTACTGGGCAACAATATTGCTCACCATTGCTAATAAACGTTAATGCCTATCTAAGGCGCAAACAATATTTTTGCTCTGACGTTTTACTTATACATAGCAAAAATACTTTTTCCATTGCAAGAAATGTGATAATGATTGGTTTATTATCTTACGAGGAGATTCCGGGAGGCATCTCCTCGTTTGATTTATATGCCTTGGCCACACAGTGGCCACGTAGGGGATTTAGGGCTTGGCCACACAGTGGCCAGGCACAGTAGCCGCCATCCGGAGGGCCAAGGATGGAGAGCTGGGCCACTCAGTGGCCGCCATCCGGATGGCGGCTACTGTGTCGGCCACTGAGTGGCCGCCATCCGGAGGGCCAAGGATGGAGAGCTGGGCCACTCAGTGGCCGCCATCCGGATGGCGGCTACTGTGTCGGCCACTGTGTGGCCGGTTTATGGCACTATCACACCAGTCAGTTTTAATTTGATTTTCTTATTTTTTTTGTCGTTGGTGGTCACGGTGACAGTTGAGGAGAACTCGCCTCGGCGGTTAGCTGGGTTGTATGTCACCGAGATCTCGCCTTTTTGGCCTGGAGCGATGGGGGCCTCGGGATATTTGGGCTTGGTGCAGCCGCATGAGGCGTAGGCGGTGACGATTACCAACGGCTTGTCGCCAGTGTTGGTAAACTCAAACGAGGTGCTTACCCGTCCGTTACTCTCATGTATGGTGCCAAAGTCGTGGGTCTTCTCAGCAAACTCGATATGGGGACCGCCATCTGAGGCAAACACCCCAGCCACAGCGGCCACCCAAAACATTATCGTAAGCAGTATCCTATTCATCATTTCTAATTTTTCACTTTTCATTCTTCATTTTGAAGTAGAAGTCGGTGACATCGCGAGCGGCGATAAACGAGCTAAGCTCGTTGTTGAGCACGCGTTGCTCCTTGGCCAAGAGCAGCTCTTGCACATCAGGATTCTGGTAGAAATTGTTGCGCAGTTGCTCGTTGATGGTCTCGTACATCCAATAGCGCGCTTGCTTGCGCCGACGCTCGTCGAAGTAGCCGTTGCCTTGTACAAACTCAAAATAGCGGTCAATCATATCCCACACCTCGGCGATGCCCAGACCGTAATAGCCTGAATAGCAGTGCACCTCAGGGGTCCAGCCCGACTCGGTAGGCGGGAAAAGCATCAGGGCCGAGCGGAACTGTGCAGCCGCCAGCTTGGCGCGGTCCACATTGTCGCCGTCGCATTTGTTGATCACGATGCCGTCGGCCATCTCCATAATGCCGCGCTTGATGCCTTGCAGCTCGTCGCCGGTGCCAGCCAGCTGGATGAGCAGGAAGAAATCAACCATCGAGTGCACAGCTGTCTCGCTCTGGCCCACGCCTACCGTCTCGACAAAAATGTTGTCAAAACCGGCTGCCTCGCACAACACGATTGTCTCGCGAGTCTTGCGAGCCACGCCTCCCAAGCTCCCTGCCGAGGGGCTGGGACGGATGAAGACATCGTTCTGCACCGACAGCTTCTCCATGCGGGTCTTGTCACCAAGGATACTGCCCTTGGTGCGCTCGCTCGACGGGTCGATGGCGAGCACGGCCAGTTTGCCTCCGCGTTTGAGGATGTGCATTCCAAATTCGTCGATCGAGGTGCTCTTGCCGGCTCCCGGCACACCCGTGATGCCTATGCGGCGCGAGTTGCCCGAGTGGGGCAGACATTTCTCAATCACCTCTTGCGCCACAGCCTGATGGGCTGGCTGCATGCTCTCGACCAGCGTGACGGCGCGGGCCAGGGCTGTGATATCGCCCTTGACGATACCCTCGACCAGCTCAGATGGCGGTGGCAGGGGCTTGCGGCGCGGACGCAAGTTGAGGTATGGGTTGACTGAGGGGGGCTGAGCCACTCCGCTATTGACGGTAAGACCGGTGTATTTCGAGTCGTTTTCTGGATGTTCCATATATTAGGGTTGTTGATTGCTGGATTGAGGACCCCGCGGTAGAACCGCGTGGCACTCGACTGCCCCAGTGGGGATTTAGGCACAAAGTTACGAATAATTCTGTACAAAACCAAAAAAGAAAGCGAGACCCGACTATAAGGTGCGGGGCCTCGCTTTTGTTGAGATGAAAAAGTTGTGTTATTGTTTGCGTCGCGGTCCATCGGTCTTTTGTTTGCCGTGGTGCTTGACTAATTGGGTTGTGAACTTGCGTTCGGCGTTTTTGAGGCGTAAAAGTTGTTTCGGTGTGAGTATCTCCTTGAATTGCTCGAAATAACGAGCTTCCACCTCGCCTTCGCGGCTTTTCTGCTGGAATAGTGCCTGAGCGGCTGTTTCAATCTCGACATCCGAGGCTTCGGGATTGGATTCAGCCTGATTCTCCAAGTCGCGCGTCTCGTTGGCTATGGCCATGATTTCGTCGTCCATGGCGTCGTAGACGGGGAAAAAGGCGTCCTGCTGCTCCTTGCTCAAGGCAAGCTCGCGAGTGAGGTAATCGTGCTTGAAGTTGCGCATCTCAGACAGCCACTTGGCCCTGTCTTCGTTGGATAGGGCTGGGCGGTCCTGTGATTGAGCAACCACTGCGCTGTAGGCGCACAAGAGGAGGAGGAGTGAAAATGCCAACTTTCTCATAGTGACTGGTATTGGTCGGGGTCGGTTTCGTAGAAGTTGGAGAACAGGGTGCGCACTTCGACGCCGTTCTCCATCATTTCATCCATCAAGTCCCACTGGTCGAGGTCGTCGATCAGATAGTCGGTGACAAAAATCTCATTGCCGAGAGCCTCGGCGAGCACCGGTGAGGGCGAGAAGCCGTCGGTGGGATTGGAGGTGAAAATCGTAAACATTTTGAGCATGCACCACACTCCGGCAAACATGGCAGCGAGATAGACGTAGGGTCTGACACGATGCCAGAAGCTCTGTGGGCGAGGCACAGCGTGAGCCGACTCCTCAAGCGAGTTTGGTTCCAGCGAATCAGCCATGCGAGTGGCAAAGGATGCGAAGTACCCCTCGGGGACGGTCATGCCGTCGCTCTTGCCGATGAGCTTTGATATGTCCTTTTCTTCTTTCATGACTTATGCGTTGTTGGTTATAATTTTCTTTACTTCTTTGATAGGGAGAGGCCCAAAAGGTTTAATCGTTTTCTTCAAAAAATTGTTCAATTTTTTTCACTGCCAGGTGGTACGAGGCTTTGAGAGCCCCGACCGAGGTTCCAAGCACCTCAGACATGTCTTCATACTTCATCTCGTCGAAGTATTTCATGTTGAAGACCAGCCTCTGTTTTTCGGGCAGCGTGGCAATGGCGCGGCGCAATTTCTGAGCCAGGGCATCGCCATCGATATGCTCGTCAGCCTCGATTTGTTGCGCCAAGTGCGACTCCTCGTCATCAATCGACAGGGAGAGGCGTTTGCGTTCGCGCTCGAGGTGGCTGATGCTCTCGTTGATGGCAATCTTGTAGAGCCAAGTCGAGAGTTTTGCCTCGCCTCGGAACGATTCGAGTGACTGCCAAGCTTTGAGAAATGTGTTTTGCAACAGGTCGTTGGCATCGTCATGGTTCTGCACCATGCGTCGGATTTGCCAATACAATGGCTCGGTATAAGTGTTTATAACCTCCGTGAAGGCGCTGCGGCACTTATCTGGGTCGCGCAGGCGCTCGATCAAATCTGGGTTTTCGCGGGGGTATTCTGCCATAGTTAGGGTCAAATTCTATTCTGTGGTCAAAGTTAGGGATTTTCCCCGACACTACCAAATATTTAAATTTTATTATCATTTTTCGCCCTGAGCGGCCCTCAGGTTACGCTGCAGCTGCTTGAGCGGGGCGCGGCGCATAGCACTCTTGGCCACCAGCTTTTTGTAGTGGCTCGGGGTCATCTCCATGATTGCCTCGCGGTCGAGGCTGAGGATTTCGGCACGAGGCTGAAACTCGGGAATATCGGTGACGGGCGCCTTAGCGTTGTGAGGGCAGACGGTCTGGCAGCGGTCACAGCCGTAGGCCATGCCGCCGAGGCGCGCATCAGCAGGGAGGTCGCCGCGATATTCGATGGTGAGGTATGAGGCGCATCGCCGGGCATCGCATCGCCCAGTGCCATCGAGGGCGTGGCCCGGACAGGCCTTGACGCAAGCCATGCATCCTAAGCAGTGGCCAGTGTTGGGTGCATCAGGCTCGACCTCGCCAGTCCATAGCAGGATGCCTATGAAGACGTAAGATCCCACGCCATCTACTATCAGTTGGCCATTCAGCCCCTGAAAACCCACCCCGGCCCGTATCGCCCAATAGCGCTCGGGAATTGGGGCTGTGTCGATCACTGCGCGGCACTCGCCGCCATACTCGTCTGTAATGCGTTGAGCCAGAGCCATAAGGCGGCTCTTGAGCACATAGTGGTAGTCTTGCCCGAGGGCATAAGAGGCGATCAGCGGAGATTTGGCATCAGTGTGATAGTTGAATGCGCATACGATTACGGTGCGGGCACCATTGAGCAGCAAGCGTGGGTCGCGGCGCACATCGGCGTATTTGGCGCAATGGCCCATCTCGCCGTGCATGCCAGCGTCAATCCACCCCTGATGCCGAGCCCAATGGGCCTCATCGACCGGCTCCGCCACAGCAAATCCGCATCTGCAAGCCCCCGCCTCCTGGGCCCATTGACATATGTTACATCTCCAAGGGGCAGAATTCATAGCCTTGGGATTTGAGCCAGCGGATGGCCTCGGGCAGGGCTTTGTGCATGTTGGGCCACGCCTTGAGGGAATCGTGGAACACTATGATCGACCCGGGCCTCGCGTAACGCTTGACATTTTGCAGCACCTGCTCGGGTGTGAGCTTCTTGCTGTAGTCGCGCGTCACCAAGTCGTACATCACGATATTGTAATGCTTCTTGATCACATAAGCTTGTCCCCAGCGCATCAGACCGTGAGGAGGACGGAACAGGCTGCTCTCGATCAGGTCATCGGCCTCGAGGATGTCGCGCAGGTATGTCTTGCTGCGCGTCTTGAATCCCTGGCGATGGTGCATCGTGTGGTTGCCGTAGCTATGGCCGCGCCGCTTGATCTCCTCAAAAAGCTCGGGATTGCGCTTCACGTTGTCGCCGACCATGAAGAATGTGGCCTTGATGCCCTCGCGGTCGAGCAAGTCGAGCACCCAAGGGGTAGTCTCGGGTATAGGGCCGTCGTCAAAAGTCAGGTACACAATCTTTCGACCACGCTTATTAATACGCCAAGCCGCCTCCGGGAAGAGGAGGCGGTATAGGAGTGGCGGTTGTTCGATTAGCATCGTCTCTTATATTGAGCGAGTGAATAGCAGTACCTCGTCGACCGAAGAGCCGTAGTGGCGCAGCATATCGTCGGCATATTGCAGCGGGTTGATGCCCAGTGCCTCGTTGGCGCGCATCATGGCTCCGGTCATGCCGTAGATCTGACCCCAGTAGCTTACGGTATCGGCCTCTTGCTCAAACATATCGGCTGTCAGCTCGTCTTGCAGCAGCACGTAGGGATATACATTCTGAGCGTTGGCCAAATCGACTGTCTGGTTGACCATCTCAAGCAATTCGGGAGTGAGGGTGCCTTCGTTAGCCAGAAGCTTCTTCTGCAGGTCGATATAATTCTGGTAACCCATCAGTATCGGGGTGTACTGCAGCAGATACAGGTCGCTGCTGCTCATAGTAGCGAGCTTGCTTGTCGGCAGCGAGGCAGCGTAGGTCGAGAGGCGAGCGTGACGGCGCAGAGCCGGTTGCAAGATGCCCTCGGCATGCTCCAGGTCGGCTGGATTGCCGGTTGCGGCATATAGGCGCAGGTACTGAGCTACGGCTTGGATGTCGGTCAGGCTCTCGTAGGGGGTAGCATAGATCGGCATCTTCTCCTCCATCAGGTTGAGGATGTTGCGAGCCATGTCGTAGCGGTTGGCTGGCACGGGCTGACCATGCTCTTGTGCCCATTCTACAGCGAATTTCGAGGCTGGCTGGTCGCCGAGCAACGAGAGTTCATCGGCTGTCTCTATCAGCGCGTTGCGCATAGTCGATACCATGCGGCGCACAGTCTCGTCGAGGTATAGGCCACGGTTGTAGCGATCATCGTCAAGACCGCCCCAGGCGAATTTCGACATGATATTCTCGTAAGTGGTTTCGGCCATAGGCGAAGCCTCGGTACCCTTGAAGGGTGTCACCTGCTGAGCCACGCCAGTCGAGTAGAGGTAAGGCTCAAGGCCGAGGTAGTAACTGTTGGGCACGGTGGTTGCGAAATACACAGGCTGCTTGAAGCCATCGGCCACGCTGTTGGCGATGATGTCAAAACTGAGCAGCTTGCTCAGGCTGAAACCGCCGGCCAGGCCGGGCATCTCGATATCCTGGATATAGGGAATTACATTTACTGAATCGAGCGAATTGGGGTCGAGAGTGTAGCCCAGTTCAAAGCCCTCCTGGGTAAATATCGAATCGTTAGTGCCAGGATTGAGGTTGAATGCCTTGATGACAGCGGCGCGGTCAACGGGCGAGTACATCTTGGGGGTAGTCAGCCCAGCAGTGGGATTGTCGTAGAACTTGCGCAGGCCCTCGAGCGCTGGCACAGTGGTCTGGACCGGGTTGCTGCTCACGCGCGAATAACCCAGGCGGTCGTAGGCATAGTCGGTGGGCTGAGCCATCATCTTCACTGCCGGAGCATCGTAGGTGGGATGCTTCATCTGGTTGGCGTACCAGTCGGTAGCGAGGTACGACAGGTTGACCACGCGCACATCGGTGCGCAGCCCCTCAACCTCCTGCGAGTACCAGAGAGGGAAGGTGTCGTTGTCGCCGTTGGTAAATATGATAGCGTTCGGGCCGAGCGAGTTGAGGTAGTTGGCGCCAAAGTCGCGAGTGGTGTAGCGGTGCGAGCGGTCATGGTCGTCCCAAGTCTGAGACACCATCTGAATAGGCACGAACAGGCCTATTGCGCAAGCCACGCCTACGGCCGAGTAACGCACCACGGGGTCGACCTTTTCGCCTTCTGCCTTGTCTTTCTTGCTCTTGACACCCTTGAAGAGGTCCATCAAGAAGCGGGCGATGCATGGCACGCCCATGCCCACCCAGATTGCGAACGCATAGAACGAACCAGCGAATGCGTAGTCGCGTTCACGCGGCTGACCCGGTGTCTGGTTGAGGTAAAGCACGATGGCGATACCGGTCATGAAGAAGAGGAAGAATACCACCCAGAATTGCTCGATGCCGCGCTCGGGATTGTGCTTGTGGGTGCACAGAGCTTGCCAGATAATGCCGAGCAGACCCAGGATAAGGGGCAGCATGTAGAACACGTTGTGACCTTTGTTGCCAGTAGTGTATTCCTCGGGCAGCAGGCTCTGGTCGCCGAGACGAGCATTGTCGATGGCTGGGATGCCCGAGATCCAGTTGCCGAGGTTGGGCTCGCCATTGCCTTGGATATCATTTTGGCGTCCGGCGAAGTTCCACATGAAGTAACGCCAGTACATGTGATTGAGCTGGTAGTTGAGGAAATAGCGCAGGTTGTCGCCGAACGATGCCTTCCAGATTGGAATCTGTTCGGTCTCATAGCTGTCCTCGATTAGCGGCATATAGGTGAGGTTCTGCAGGTAGGGGGCAATCTGATAGAACGGAGCCCAGCCGTCCTTGGCCCATTGCTGGCGCAATTCGGGGCTGGCTTGAGCCACGCGCTGCAGGTCCTCGTTGACATATCCGCCCCAGCTCTTGTATCCAGCAACATCCTTGGCATCAAGGCTGTAGATGCGGGTAAAGAGAGTGTTGAGGCCGGGAGAATATTCATAGTCGGGAGTCCAAGATTCCTTGACATACTCATCGGGTTGGTCAGGGCTGGTCTTGGCCACCTTGGCATAGGTGAATTTGCCATTGTCGATGGGCTCGTAGCGCGTTCCATCGGCCGACTTGCGGTAATAGATAGCATCAGAGATGCCCAGAGGGGTAACCACTGGGATGCCCTTGTCATCGACTTGCACATAGGCCAGGCGACCATTGTCGTCGCGGTATGCGTTGAGGGTCTCGCCATAGACCGGACCGTAGAACAATGGGCGCTGGCCATACTGTTCGCGGTTGAGGTAAGACGAGAGTGAGAATACGTTGTCGGGAGCGTTCTGGTTCATCGGGGTGTTGGCCGATGCGCGGATCAGCAGCAGCGCGTAGGACGAATAGCCCACGAAAATCACGAAGATGCTGAGGATAGCCACGTTGAATATGCGCTGAGGCACGCGGGGGCAGAATGCTGCCAAGTAAGCGGCGAGAGCGGCCACAAGCAGAGCCCAAATCCAGCCGTTGTCGCTGATGAAGGTCAGACCCGAGAGGCAGGCGCACAGGAAGACGCCCCACTTGATGTTGCCGGGGTTCTTGCCTTGATACAGCTCGTAGATGGTCCAGCAGAACACGCCCACGAGCAGCGCGGCATAGACGAGCACGCCGCTGTTGTAGCCCCACCCGAGGGTGTTGACGCAGAAAATCTCGAAGAATTGGGCCACCTTGATAAAGCCCGGCACCAAGCCGTAGAGAATGGCTGCTACCAGCACAAACGATACGCCGAGTGAGATGAGCGACCCTACGAGGTTGGCGTCTTTCCACTTGCGGTAGTAGAATACCAGCACGATGGCGGGAATGCAGAGCAGGTTGAGCAGGTGCACAGCGATTGACACGCCGATCACGTAAGCAATCAGCACGAGATAGCGGTCGCTATGAGGCTGGTCGGCGCGGTTTTCCCATTTCAGGATGAGCCAGAACACCAATGCAGTGCAGAATGATGAGAAAGCGTAGACCTCGCCTTCGACAGCTGAGAACCAAAAAGTGTCGCTCCAGGTGTAAGCCAAGGCACCGCATACGCCGGCGCCCATGATGGTGATGAGTTTGCCGAGAGATACCTCCTTGGCATCATCGCGCACCAGTATCTTCCTGACCAAGTGGGTAATAGTCCAGAACAGGAGCAATATGGTTGCGGCGCTGAGCAGGGCTGACATGCAGTTGACAGCCACGGCTGCGCGAGAAATCTCACATCCGAAGAGGGTTACGAAGAAACGGGCAGTGAGCATGAATATGGGGTTGCCCGGCGGGTGGCCCACTTCAAGCTTGGCCCCTTGGGAGATAAATTCGGGGCAGTCCCAAAAACTGGCTGTAGGCTCGATGGTGAGCAGGTATGTCACCGCCGCAATTGCGAAGCAAATCCAGCCTATCAAGTCGTTGACGAGGTTGTATTTTTTCATTTCAATGATTGGTTACGCGTAAAAATCCTGCAAAGTTACGAATTAATCTCCAACTATGAGCAATTTCAGCATTTTTTAGTATGAAAAATGATTAGGAATCCTAGGTTGCCTAAGATTCCTAACTACTTTATTTGGGGGTGAGGGTGACCAGGGGGACGAGCATTTCTTCGAGGGATATGCCTCCGTGCTGGAAAGTGCCCGTGTAGTATTGCACGTAGTAATTGTAGTTGTTGGGATAGGCAAAGAAGTCGCGACCCGTAGCAAAGATGTAGGTCGATGAGATGTTGGGCGAGGGGAGGCCGAACTGCTCGGGGCGCTTGACCTCATAGACCTGCTTTTGCGGATAGTTGAGATTCTTGCCCACCTTGTAGCGCAGGTTGGTGTTGGTGTTCTTGTCGCCGACCACCTTGACGGGGGTCTCAACGCGTATGGTGCCATGGTCGGTAGTGAGCACTATCTTATGGCCCTTCTCGGCTATGCGGCGGAAGATATCGAGGATGGGCGAGTGGCGGAACCAAGACTCAGTGATTGAGCGGTAGGCGGCATTGGTGCCAGCCAGCTCGCGTATCATCTTCGATTCGGTGCGCGCATGGCTCATCATGTCGATGAAATTCACCACTATTATATTGAAGTCGGCATCCTCGAGGCGCGAGTAATCGCGCAGCAGCTTCTCGCAGGCCACTGAATCGTTGAGCTTGTTGTATGTGAAGTTGCACTTGCGGCGATAGCGCTCAAACAGGGTGGCTACCAGCGGCGATTCGTTGAGGTTTTTGCCCTCCTCAGAATCCTCGTCGACCCACAGCTCGGGAAACATCTTCTCAATTTGCAGGGGCATCAAGCCTGAGAAGATGGCATTGCGGGCATATTGCGTGGCTGTTGGGAGCATAGCGCAATACAGCTGCTCGTCAAAAGTGAAGCTCTCGGCGAGGAGCGGCTTGATGGTGCGCCATTGGTCGAGGCGGAAATTGTCGATGACGATAAAGAAAACCTTTTCGCCCTCGTCGAGCATCGGAAACACCTTCTTGGGTATCAGCTGGGGCGACATCAGCGGGGCGCCCTCGCGGATGCCATCGGCAGATACCCATTTCTCATAGTGGCGCTTGACGAATTTGCCAAACTCGCTGTTGGCCTCTTCGCGCTGCAGGGCCAGCATCTCGTCCATATTGGTCTCGGCCGAGGCCAGCTCCATCTCCCAATAGACCAGCTTGGAATAGAGTTCGCTCCAATCCTCGATGGTCGAGGCATTGTTGATTTGGGTTGATATGTTGGCAAATTCTTGGCGGTAGTCGGTGGATGCTTGCTGCGACACCAATTGGCCGCCATGCAGTATCTTCTTGATAGCCAATAGTATCTGGTTGGGGTTGACTGGCTTGATCAGGTAGTCAGCTATCTTGTTGCCCACGGCTTGGTCCATGATGTTCTCCTCTTCGCTCTTGGTGATCATCACCACGGGGAGCTCGGGACGCGCCTGCTTGATTTGGCTGAGCGTCTCCAAGCCGGTCAGGCCGGGCATATTCTCATCGAGGATTGCCAGGTCGATGGTGGGGTCGATAGCCACGAGGTCGAGGGCGTCGCGGCCATTGTTGGCGGTGTCTACTATGTAGCCCTTGTTTCTGAGGAAAAGCAAATGGGGCTTAAGGAGGTCGATCTC
Organism: Bacteroidales bacterium; assembly: GCA_020860445.1. GTDB lineage: Bacteria > Bacteroidota > Bacteroidia > Bacteroidales > Muribaculaceae > CAG-873. The sequence goes on from JAJBUH010000279.1 coordinate 12,167, forward strand.
ATCGTCGGCCCAGAGGATACGGTATTTGTTGTTGACCACGGCAATATAAGTAATAAGGAATAAGTAATAAGTAAGCTCCGCGAGGGGGCTATGGTAGTAACAAGCGAGATGAGGCGATTGTTAATCATCGAGCAGTGGGTCATCGCCCTCGCTGCCATCAGGGATGGCCGGGGTGGTGGCGGGGGTGGTGGCCGGCTTGGCAGCAGAGCCGCTACTGGCGCCCGAAGCGCCAGGCACAGTGGCGCCCTGAATGGGT